>CBFHWV010000011.1:1906-3508 GCA_965659565.1 uncultured Flavobacteriales bacterium | reverse complement strand
TCACGTCCTCGGTCCCGATTCGGCGGTACACTTCATAGCCACCCAACCCCTGGAGGGCCTCGGAATATTGGCCCGCGCAAGGGTGGACAGGCCAATCGACGTCGACGGCATTGCCAATCGGCGTGGCCACCGTGGCCGTCACCGGCCGCGCCAACACTTTGACATTGACGGTTTCCACATCACTCAGCGGCACCGCATCCTGGTCGGTGGCCTTGAACACCACCTGATACGGGGCCTGCCTCACCGCATCACATCCTGGCGTCCAACTGAAAGTGCCGACATCCTGGGCCGGATTCCACGCAAAATTCGCGTCGGGATCCAAGGCCTCGAATGGCCCTCCGATGGCCGTCACCGTCACGTTGTCTCCATTTGGATCGGAAGCGGACACGGAAAAGGTGAGGGTCTCGCCTTGCAGAATGCAGGTGTCTGCGGGGACCTCGACCACCGGAGGTGCATTCGGACAGGTCTCCACGTTGATTTGCATGTCGCGGATGACCTCCCCGACCAGGCGCCATTGGCCCGACACCCATCGCCATTCCCGAATCCGAAGGGCCATGTTGTACTCACCGGCCTGCTGGGGGGCATCCCAGACCACTGTGCCCGTGAGGGGTTCCACGTAGAATTCCCCACCCGCTCCATCCACTTCATTGGGTTGGACAAAGCCTTCGACCGGCAAACAATCAAACCCCGCACAGGCCACGAGGTCGTAGCTCAAAGAGTCGCCGTCGGGGTCATATGCGGCAGGGTTGTGCTCCCACCGCTGGGCGATGCAGGCATTTTCGATGGCGGGCGCCAACAGCAAGGGGCTGTCGTTCTGCCCGGCCTCGGGGTCGATGATGAGCTGGGACGTGATGCAAAACGGCACGTCGACCGAGCCCGGAATGTTGAGCACACCGCCATTGCGGTTGGGATCCTCCACCACCAAGGTGTAGACGCCAGGCCCGGCATACGTGTGCACCCCTTGGTACAGGTTCAAGCGAACGTCGCCATCGAGCAATTCTCCGATGGGGTTCCCTGCGCCATCGACCGGGCCGTTGATGCGCGGCAGGCTGTCCTGGCCGGCCGTGTTGCCTTCGTCGCCCCACAACAGGGACAACCAGGGCCGGTCCGCCACCACCGAAGCCTTGGTGTACGTGGTGATGGTCACCTCGTACGTCGTGCCCTCCACATGCCGGTAGGTGATCTCCCCCGCACGGTTGTGTGTGGCATGGGCCTTGAAGGCCACCAGCATGGTGAGACAGAGAAAAAGGGGCGCGAACCGCATGGGCATCGAAAGGTAAACGCCCGTCCGCCCATGAAGTTGGCCTGCGGTGCAAAAATTCCCCGGACACATGGCCCGGACAGGACCGCCGCGGCGCCCTCCTCCGCGCTACCTTCGCAGCATGGCGAATCGCAAGCCCGTGCGCATTGGACTGACCTGGGGTGACCCCCATGGCGTCGGCTCCGAATGCATTCTGAAAGCCTTCGAAGACGACCGGATGTTCGAGGACTTGACCCCGGTGGTCTATGGTCATGCGGAGTCCCTTCGCCAACAGGCGGCCCATTTCGGCATCCAAATGGACATCCGCGATGTGGAGGACGCTGCAGATGCCAAGCCGGGCG
>CBFHWV010000011.1:0-1615 GCA_965659565.1 uncultured Flavobacteriales bacterium | reverse complement strand
CGTTGAAAGAGGTGTCGGCCAACCTGACCAAGGACAACATCGTGCACCGCGGCACGCTCTTGCACGACAGCCTCTGCAAGGACTTTGGCATCGCCTCACCGCGCATCGCGGTGCTGGGATTGAACCCGCATGCCGGAGACAATGGGCTGATCGGCGATGAGGAGAAGACCACGATCCTTCCCGCCATCCGGGCGATGCAGGAAGCCGGCATCCAAGCCCACGGGCCATTTGGAGCCGACGGGTTTTTCGGCAGCGGCGACCACCGCCACTTCGACGGCGTCCTCGCCATGTACCACGACCAAGGCCTCATCCCGTTCAAGAGCCTCAGCTTCGGACAGGGGGTCAACTTCACCGCGGGCCTTCCCATCGTTCGCACCAGTCCCGACCACGGCACAGCCTTTGACATCGCCGGCAAGGGACAAGCGGACGGAAGCAGCCTTCGCGCAGCCTGCTGGATGGCCGCGGACATCCGCCACAAGCGAATCGAGCACCGGGAAATGACCGCAAACCCGCTCGAGGTGTCCCGCAAAAAGGACCACGAACGGGAGCGCTTCTGAACCCGCTTCCCCGGGCGCCGAAGTTTTCAACGAAACCCGTACCTTTGCCCCCCTCTCAAACCGGGGGGTGAGCCATGCGTCCGAAAGCAGAGTTCGAAATTCCCTACACGGGATTGGGTCTCGGCCAGCATGCCTTCGATTTCCGGTTGGACGAGGCGTTCTTTCAAACGTTTGACCCCGAAGGCCTCGTCGATGCTGACATTGAAGCGACGACGGTGCTCGACAGGTTCGACGAAATGATGCACTTCGACGTCCGGGTCACCGGGTCCGTCCAAGCCGCCTGCGACCGGTGCAATGCGCCGATGACCGTGGACATCGAATGCCGGACACGCTATGTGATCCAATTCGGCAGCGACACCCACAAAACCGATGACGACATCCTCGTTCTCGGTCCGCAGGAGCACCTGTTGGATGTGCGCGCTTTCCTCTACGAGACCACCATGTTGGGCATGCCCCTGCGTCGGGCCCACGGGGACATCGCGGACTGCGACCCTCAGGTGGTACAATGGCTGACTGGGTCCGTGGACCACGCGCCGGACGAAGACGTGCAAGAGGAGAAGACAGAGGACGACATTGATCCGAGATGGGCCGCATTGAAAGGGCTCCAATCGGAAGAGGAGACAGACGGAGGAGAATCCAATTAAGCAAACCCACCCACGCGCCCCGGCGCAGCGGAAATACAAGACGACATGGCACATCCCAAACGCCGCCAAAGCAAGACGCGCTCCCGCAAGCGCCGGACGCACTACAAGGCTGAAACGCCCAACGTCTCCACGTGCAGCAGCACGGGCCAGGCCCACATGTTCCACCGCGCCCACTGGTATGAGGGCAAGCTCTACTACAAGGGCCGCGTGGTCATGGAGAAGGAGTCAGCAGAAGCCTGATTCCCTCCCCCACATTCTTTCCGGTGAAGACCCGCTTCGGCCTGTCCGTTGCGGGTTTTTCCACATTCAATGGTGACGGCTTCGCAAACAACGGCGAAGACCCGCCCTTGACCGAACCTAATTTCGGCGATTCACCTTTTGGAAAGCACCGAACCCGAACCTGATGAGTTCTCC
>CBFHWV010000010.1:23980-41305 GCA_965659565.1 uncultured Flavobacteriales bacterium | reverse complement strand
TGGCCGGTGTGGCGCCAGTGACCATCAGTGCGGTGGCCCTGTGCATGACCGCCTTGCCCTCTGCCCTTGGCTTCGTTTTGGTGGGGGGTGTGCCGGCATTGACCGGACATGAGGAGGGGGTGCACGCTTTTTTGGCTGTGGCCGTGTTGGCGTGCATCGGGACAGCGGCAGCGCTGATCTTGTTCAACGCCCTCATCCAAAGAACCCACGCGTTGTTTGCCAGCAGTGTGACCTACGTGATTCCGCTGTTTGCCCTGTTCTGGGGCTGGTTGGATGGCGAATGGATTGGATGGCCGCACGCGGTTTTCGGGGCGGTCATCCTCAGTGGCGTGCGGCTCGTCGCCCGCGGTTGATCACTCCAGGATGTCTCCCCGGAGTTGACGGAAGCGCTTCCGGGCTTCCACGACATACAAGCTGCCGGGATATTCGGTGAGCAATCGCTCATACAGGGACTGCGCTGTGGCGCTGTCCTGCAGTTGGTCGTCATGCAGCCGGGCGAGGTTGAACAGGGCGTCGTCGGCCAGAATGTCCATGGCGAAGAAATCGAGCACGTCCTGGTAATGCCCGATGGCGACGTCGACGTCTCCCCGTTGTGACGCAATGTCACCGCGGATGAGCAGGATTTCATCTTCCAATGTGTGGCCGGGATACGCCATCACCAGGGAGTCCAAGGTCAGCAGTGCGGCATCGAGTTGGTTCCGATACCGCAACAGGTCGGCCCGCGCGAACATCTCCATGGGCGCCGTCAGGGTGTCCATGTTGAAGTTGTCGGTGATGAGCAAGCTGAGGTCGATGGCGTCGTTTGAAATCAGCTTGGAGGTGCTCGCCTTGAGGATGTCCAATTGGGCCTGTGCCCAGTTGAAGTCCCCCGTGAAATAACTCACCCGGGCATTGCGGAATTTGGCCTGCTGACCCAGGAGCCCCTCTTTGTGGTCGAGGTCGACTTGGCTGAACAGGAGGGAGGCGGCCCAGATGTCGTCCTCGAAGACGAGGATGTCCCCGAGGGCCAGTTTGATCTCGCTGCGCGCATCTCTGGCGAGGCCGGGCATGTCCACCGCCCGCTCCAGCAGACGTCTTGCGGCGCCGGCGTCGTCCAAATGGAAGGCGAGCAGCTGGGCCCAGCCCGACATGAGCCCGGCGGTCTCGGGGGTCTCGCCCAAGTCTTGCAACGCGATGCGATACTGGTCCGCAAGTTCTTGTGCCGCGGCCGTGTCCAGCGGAAATGTGCCGGTCACTTGGTCGGCGCGCACGCGGAGCATCGCTTGCCGCGCTTCGGCATGTCGCGGCGAGTTCGGACCCCGGCTGGCCACAATGGCATAGCATTCATAGGCGGTGTCGAGGTCGCCATTCTTGGCCGCGACTTCCGCGAGCTCCATCAGCCGCCGCCCTTGCTCGCCTTTGCGCTCGTCGAGGGCACGGACGTGGGCCAAGGCACTCATGAAATCCCGTTGCTGGTTGAAGACCCACACGAGCAACTCGAGGTACACCGTGTCTTCTGGCCGCTCCTGAGAGGCTTTCAGCACCTTTCGTCGGACCATGTCGGCTTGCCTCATGTCGGTGGAGACCCGCAGGTTGCGGTTGAAGCTGTTTTGCACGGTGCGCAGGTAGTTCGGTCTGTCTCCCAGCAAGGCCATGAAGCTGTCGACCATGCCTTCGTAATCGCCGCGCAAGCCTTGCAGGTTGGCCAATTCGTAGTGGTACCCGTAGTTGTCAGACCCGGAAGCCCTCGCTTGTTCGTAGGTGGCCAAGGCGAGGTCGAGTTGGTCCAATTTGATGAGGGCGTCGGCGAGCCGTTTGGCAGGTCCCCTTCCCGGCGGCAGGCTGGACAGGGCTTCCGCGAAGGCCGCGTCCGCCTCTTCCTGTCGGCCAATGCGGAGGTACAACGACCCGAGGTCGACCTGGGCCATGCTCTTGTCCTTGCGCTTCTTGAGCCGCCCTTTCACCAGTTTTTCTGCAGCCTCAAAGTCCTCCAGCTCGAGGAGGGTGTTGAGGTACATGTCATAGGTAGAGGGGTCTTTCTTGTAGAGGTTGTCGAGGTAGAGGCGCGCTTGTTCGAAGGCCCCGCTGTTGTAGTAGTACGTGGCCAATTCGAGGTCACTCTGCGCCTGGATGCCTCCTGCGCTGAGCAAAGCCAACAATCCCAAGGCCATCCCGGCCATCCTGAGTCGCAACGGCTTCATGGGGCCGGGGATTCGGGAATGCTGGACAGGGCCAATGACGCGGAGTCTGCGCGGTGCAGGACGCCGTCGAGGTCGCGCAAGCCGCGCTCGAGAAAGTCGAGCGCAATGTCCACCTCCTCGACGAGGTGACCCGCGATGCGCAGCTCGTCCGACACAGCGCTGTCGAAGTACGCCGCATCGATGGGGGTGCCTTCAGCATCGACCTTGGCGCCATCGACAATGGCATCCACCAGGTGTCCGATTTGCCGCCGGGTGCGGTCGATTTCTTGGCGGATGCGGCGCTGACGGCCAGGTTGTCTTTTGAGCATGCGGCGCCGTTCGTCGAGCACCGAAAAGGGCCGGCCTTGTTCGAGGTTGACCACCAATCCCACCATTCGGGCTTCGACCACGGCCAGGGTGCTGTCCACTTGGGCGAACGCAGGCACGGCCGCATTGTGGTCCGCTGCTTCGAAGCGGGTGGCTGCGCTGTCGACGGCCATCAAGGCCTCACGCAGTGCGGGCAAGTGCTCTTCACCAGGCTTGGGGCCACAGGCGGTGAGAACCAGCAGGAGGAGGGGCCAGCAGCGCTGTATCATGCGATGCGGTCGAATCCGGTGTAGCGTTGGAGGGCAGCCGGGATGCGAATGCCGTCAGGCGTTTGGTGATTCTCCAGAAGTGCCGCCACGATGCGGGGCAGTGCGAGGGCGCTTCCGTTCAAGGTGTGAACCAGCTCGGGCTTGCCGTCGGCGTTGCGGAACCGGCAGTGGAGGCGGTTGCTTTGGTAGGTTTCAAAATTGGACACGCTGGAGACTTCCAACCAGCGTCCTTGTGCCGCGGACCAGACCTCCAGGTCAAACGTCAAGCAGGAGGTGAACCCGAGATCGCCACCGCAGAGACGGAGGGTGCGGAAGGGAAGCTCCAAGTCGCGGAGCAGGCCCTTGACGTGTTCCACCATGCCGTCGAGGGCGGCATAGCTGTTTTCCGGTTTCTCAAACCGCACGATTTCGACCTTGTCGAACTGGTGCAGGCGATTGAGGCCGCGAACATCTTTGCCATAAGACCCGGCTTCGCGGCGGAAGCACGGGGTGTAGCCACAGAGCTGGATGGGCAAATCTTCTCCCTTCAGCAGGTCCCCGCGGAAAAGGTTGGTCAGCGGAACTTCTGCAGTCGGAATGAGGTAGAGGTCGTCGTCCGCGCAGTGGTACATCTGGCCCTCCTTGTCTGGAAGCTGGCCGGTGCCGCGGCCCGAGTCGCTGTTGACCAGGTGAGGTGGGATGAACTCTTCATAGCCGGCGGCGTCCGCGCGGTCGAGGAAGAATTGAATGAGGGCGCGCTGAAGTTTGGCGCCTTTGCCGCGGTAGACCGGGAAGCCTGCTCCGGAAATCTTGACGCCCGCCTCGAAATCGATGAGGCGGTACTGGTCGGCGAGTTCCCAGTGCGGTTTGGCGCCATCACCAAGCTCGGGCTTCTGTCCTTCCTCGTCGACGACTTCATTGTCCGCATCCGTCTGACCGGCGGGAACGCTGTCGTGCGGACGGTTGGGCAACTCCAGCAGGGCTGTTTCCTGCTGTTGAATCAACGCCTTTTGTTGTTCGTCCAGCTCGTGGATGCGCTCCTTCAGCTCCCCCACGTCAGCGCGACGGGCCTCGGCTTCGGATTTTTGGCCCGATTTGAAGAGGTCGCCGATTTCGCGGCTGGCGGCATTTTGTTTCGCCTTGAGGTCGTCCACTTCTTTTTGGGTGGACCGACGTTGTTGGTCGAGATCAAGGATGCGGTCGAGCAAGGGTGCCGCGTCCAAACCTCGCTTGGCAAGGGCGGATTGAATGGCGTCTCGATCGTGGCGAAGGGCCTGTAGGGTCAGCATGGCGTGTAAAAATACGACGGTGCCCCCGCCTTTTCAGGTGAGGGCACCGCCAAAGGGCACGCTTTTCGGCGCCCCATTCAGATTCCTTGTGGAAATCAGGCTTCGGCCGTCGGGACGACGGACACGTAGCTCTTGTTGCCGCGGCGACGGCGGAACTCCACGACGCCATCCGTGAGGGCGTAGAGGGTGTGGTCCTTGCCGATGCCGACGTTGTTGCCGGGGTGATGTTGGGTGCCGCGCTGGCGAACGAGAATGTTGCCCGCAATGCATCCCTGGCCGCCATAGATTTTGACGCCCAGTCGTTTGCTTTCCGATTCGCGGCCGTTCTTGGTCGAGGCCGCCGCCTTTTTGTGAGCCATGGTTCGGGGGTTTGCTTATTCTTCTCCTTTGTCTTCCGCCTTCTTTGGGGCGGCTTTCTTGGCTGCCGGCTTCTTGGCTGCCGGCTTCTTGGCTGCCGGCTTGGCCTCAGCCTTCTCCTCGCCAGCCTCGTCCTTCTTCGGAGCAGCCTTCTTGGCCTTGCCGCCGAGCTTGATGTCCTTGATGACGAGCTCGGTGAGGGACGGACGGAATCCGTTCATCTTCTGGTAACCCTTGCGCCGCTTCTTCTTGAAGACGAGCACCTTGTCACCTTTCAGGTGGCGTTCAACCGTGGCGTTCACGGCTGCGCCGGGGACTGCGGGGGCGCCAACGGTCACTTTGGACCCGTCGTCGACGAGAAGGACCCGGTCAAAGCTGACCTTGGCGCCTTCATCATCCTTGAGACGGTTCACATAGAGCCGCTGATCTTGCTGAACCTTGTATTGGTGCCCTGCAATTTCTACGATGGCGTACATGATGAAACCTCTGTTTTTAAAGGGGTGCGAAGATACGTGATTTCCAGTGCGGTTGAAAACTCTCGGTCAATTGCTTGTCCGCAGGGGACAGAAAGACGCGGTTTTCTTGCGATTCACACCCCCTGCAACGCCTCCCAAATGCCAAAAGCGTCCGGGTGCTCGGCCACCACATGCGGCCATCCGCGCTGGGTCAAGGCTTCAGATGTTCGCTGTCCAATGGCCACCACACGCGAGGGGGCAGGGGCGGTCCAATGCTGGACATTGGAGGGCGACGTGAAACACACGACATCCGCTGCAGGAGGCGCCTGTGGATTCGGCTCTGCGGCATAGGCAGGCCAGGCGTGGAGCGTGCATGGGGCTGGATCGGAAGTTTCCCAGCGCCGCAGTGACTGCCGGCTGTGGGGAATCGCCACCACATCATGGGGGCTGCGTTGCTGCGCAAAAGCCGTCCAAGAACCGATGGGTTCGCCATCTCCAATGAACCCAATCTGGTCGATCAGGTCGGCTGGAATGGCCTCGGCCGTGCCGGGACCCGCTGCGGCGAGTTGGATGTCGCGATGCTGTCGAATCCAGTCGGCGGCCATGTGGGCCGCGCCTGGACTGGTCAGCCAGACCCAATTGAACGGGCCTTCCGGAGCGGGGACTCCTGTGGGCCGCAAGACGTTTGCAGACCACTCCAGGAGGGACACTCTGGTCGCAGTGGCCAGACGGCTGAGGACGTCGGACTTGGGCGAGCGGGTGATGAGGATGTGGTCCTCGAGACCAGGGCTTTGCAACTTCGCCAGGGCCTGCTTGGAATCGGGGGCGACGATGCGCTGGGGTCCATTTGGGCCCTGTAGGAAGGTCCGAAGCCCACCATGGGTTCGGACATGGGCGCCAAAGGGCAGCTGGCAGCCGCCTTCCAAGGCCCTCAGGATGGCGCGTTCTGACGCGATGGCGTATGCGGTTTCTCGGTGCTCCAGTGCCTTCAACCATGCCAGCTTCGGGTCGTCTTCGCGCATTTGAAGCGCGAGTGCGCCTTGGGCTGGAGCGGGCACGAAATGCCGGGGGTCGAGGTCGAGGCGAACGAGGTCGTTCAAATCGAGTTCGAGCCTGTCGAGTCCGGCTGCAGCGAGGACGATGGCGTCATACAGTCCTTCGCGCAAGCGTTCGATGCGGGTGGGCACGTTGCCGCGCAAGGCCTGAATGTCCAGGTCGGGCCGCAGCAGCAACAATTGGTCCCGGCGGCGAACCGAGGAGGTGCCCACTTTGGCGCCGTGCCCCACGGGAAGCCAAGGACGGATGACATGCGCATCGCGGCGAATCAGCAGCACGTCTTGTGCAGCCGCGCGTTGAGGGACGGCAGCAATGGTGAGTCCAGCGGGTTGAGCGGTTTCGAGGTCCTTGTGGCTGTGAACGGCCAGGTCCACCGTGCGGTCCAGCAGGGCCTGTTCGATTTCCTTGGTGAAAAACCCCTTGCCCTCGAGCTTTTCAAAGGCTTGGACTTGCTCCCGGTCGCCTTGCGTGGACAGGATTTGAATGTCGCATGTCCCACCTTGGGCCTCGATGAGGTCCCGGACGTAATGGGCCTGCCAGCGGGCGAGATCACTGCCGCGGGTGCCGATTCTGAAATGGGGGGAAGCGTCCATCGCTCAGCCTTGGTCCAATTGTTCCAGGACGACCTCCTTGGCCAACCGCATGGGGAGGGAGATGTATTTTTTTTCCAAATACTGGACGATGCGGTCGACGAGTTCTCGGGCGTCGCCGTCCAACTCGGCGAGCTCCGAAGCAAAGACCTCATTGAGGGCGGTGCTGCGGACTTCCGCCAGAAGGGATGGCAAATCGCGGAGGGCTTTTTCGACCTTGCGCTGCTGCAATCGGGAGGCCAACTCTGTCATGCCGTCTTCCACAATCCGCTGGCAATCCCCCAATGCCGCCCGGCGTCCGGCCGTGTTGGCTTCCGCAATGGGCTGGAGTTCGGCGATGCCGATGACCTCGGTTTGGGGTCGTTGGCGAAACGCGGGGTGTACGCCGGAAGGGACGCTCAAATCGAGCACTTGAACAGGCCCCGGTGGCAGGGCCTTGGCCTCGGCCGCGTCGAGGATGGGGGTGTCGCTTCCGGTGCACAGGAAAATGCCGGCAGGTCCTTGGGCCAAGGCGGCATGCAAGGTGTCCATGCCCGCCGAGGTCCATCCGCGAGGCGCGGCAAGTGCATCGGCCTTGGCCACCGTGCGGTTCAGCACGTGGACGCGGGTGTACCCTTCTTTGGTCAGGTACTTGGCCATGTTGGCGTGGGTTTGACCGGCTCCGATCATGAGCAGGGGAGCGTCTTTGGGGATGCCCCATTCCCGGAATTCCTTCCATCCCAATGCATTGACCGACACACTCAGGCGTGCAATGTCGGTCTCGGTGAAGACGCGTTTTGCCGTTTCCACCGCCACGCGTTCCGTGATGCGCAACTGGTCTCCAGCGAGGTTCCATTTGCGGGCTTGCTCCATCGCCATGCGGACTTGGGTCAAGATTTCCCGTTCGCCCAACACCATGGACTCCAATCCGGAGCTGACGCGGAGCAGGTGCCGGACGGCTTCATCGCCATGCACCACCATGGCATTGGCCATGAAGTCCCGCATGGCGTCCTCATTGGGAGAAAACGCTTGGAATAGCTGTTGCAACCGGCCCATGCAGAAGTAGGTCTCGTCCACCATCATGAACTCGACCCGGTTGCATGTGGTGAGGTAGGCGATGCCCTGCACACCCAAGGTTTCCTTGAGATCGGACAAAAAGGCTTCCTGTCGGTCTTCCGGCACGTGCAGTTGCCCGATGCGCTCGATGGACGCATTGCGGTGGTGCAAGCTGACGATGTGGAGGTGTTCGTTCTGCACAGCGGTGCAAAGGTCGTTCAGCCTTGGGAATGGACCGGAGGTTTGGGCTTCATTGGCGCGGTGGGAGACGTGGCGCATGAAAAAGGCGGCCTGTTGGGGCCGCCTTTCTCGAAAAGAGGGGGTGTCGCAGATCAGCCGCTGCACATTTCGCAGTCGGGGCCATTCTCGATGGAGCAAGCCGCGACCTGCTCTTCGTGGGACATGGCGGCCACTTCCTGGGCAGCAGCATCAGGCTGCTCTTTGTACTTCTTGTCGACCGTGAACTTGATGGCGTCCGTCGCAGCCTTGGTGCGCAGGTAGTACATGCCGGTCTTGAGTCCGGAGCGCCAGGCGTGGAAGTGCATGGAGGTCAGCTTCGGCGCGTTGGCATTCTCCATGAACACATTCAGGGATTGTGACTGGCAGATGTAAGCCCCGCGGTCTGCGGCCATGTCGAGGATGGCGCGCTGTGGAATCTCCCAAGCCGTGCGGTACAGCACCTTGAGGTTTTCCGGAATGTTGGGGATGTTCTGGACGGAACCGTTCGCTGCAATGAGTTGGTTCTTCATCTCTTCGTCCCACAAGCCCAGCTTGGTGAGGTCGCGCAACAAGTGCTTGTTGACGATGATGAACTCTCCGCTCAGGGTGCGGCGGGTGTAAATGTTGGACGTGTAGGGCTCGAAACACTCGTTGTTGCCGAGAATCTGAGCCGTGGAGGCCGTGGGCATCGGAGCGACGAGCAAGCTGTTGCGCATGCCCTTGTCCATGATTTCTTCCTTGAGGACATCCCACTCCCAGCGGTCACTCGGGGTCACGCCCCACATGTCGAACTGGAGCTTGCCTTCGGAGGCCGGGGATCCTTTGAACGTCTCGTAAGCGCCTTCTTCGATGGCCAGGTCCTTGGACGCGGAACAGGCCGCGTAGTAAATGGTCTCGAACACGTCCTTGTTGAGCTGACGGGCCTCTTCGGAGTCGAAGGGCAAGCGCATGAGGATGAACGCGTCGGCCAAACCTTGGACGCCAAGGCCGACTGGGCGGTGGCGCATGTTGGAGTTCCGGGCCTCTGGAATCGGGTAGTAATTCCGATCGATGACGCGGTTGAGGTTCTTGGTCACCTGGTAGGTCACCTCGAATAACTTGTCGTGGTCAAACGTGCCTTGCTCGGTCACAAACTTGGGCACCGCGATGGACGCGAGGTTGCACACGGCGACCTCGTCCTTGGAGGTGTACTCGATGATCTCCGTGCAGAGGTTGGAGGACCGGATGGTGCCCAGGTTCTGCTGGTTGGACTTGCTGTTGGCAGCGTCCTTGTAGAGCATGTAGGGAACACCGGTTTCAATCTGGCTTTCGACAATCTTGAACCACAGCTCCTGGGCCTTGATGGTCTTGCGGCCTTTGCCTTCGGCTTCGTACTTCTCGTACAAGGCCTCGAACTCGGGGCCCCAGCTGTCGGTCAGGCCGGGACACTCGTTCGGACACATGAGCGTCCAATCGCCGTCTTCTTCGACGCGCTTCATGAAGAGGTCCGGCGTCCAGAGGGCGTAGAACAAATCGCGGGCGCGCTGCTCCTCCTTTCCGTGGTTCTTCTTGAGGTCGAGGAAGTCGAACACGTCGGCGTGCCACGGCTCGATGTAGATGGCAAAGGAGCCTTTGCGCTTGCCGCCGCCTTGGTCCACGTATCGGGCCGTGTCGTTGAACACGCGCAACATGGGGACGATGCCGTTGGAGGTGCCGTTGGTGCCCCGGATGTAAGAACCGGTGGCGCGAACGTCATGGATGGCGAGGCCGATGCCGCCGGCATTCTGGGAGATCTTGGCGCACTGCTTGAGAGTGTCGTAGATGCCGCTGATGCTGTCCTCTTGCATGGTGAGCAGGAAGCAGCTGGACATTTGAGGCTTGGGCGTGCCGGCGTTGAAGAGGGTGGGGGTCGCGTGGGTGAACCAGCCCTCAGACATCATGTTGTACGTCTTGATGGCGCTGTCGATGTCGTCTTTGTGGATGCCGACGGACACGCGCATGAGCATCTGTTGCGGGCGCTCCGTCACTTCACCGTCGAGCTTCAGCAGGTAAGACCGCTCGAGGGTCTTGAAGCCGAAGTAGTCGTAGTTGAAATCGCGGTCGTAGATGATCGCAGAATCCAAGGCCTCGGCGTTGGCTTCGATGATCTCCATGACGTCATCGGCCACCAATGCAGCGTCCTCGCCGGTGACGGGGTCCTTGTAGGTGTGCAGATCGCGCATCACCTCGGTGAACGACTTCTTGGTCGTTTTGTGGAGGTTGCTGACCGCAATGCGGGAGGCGAGCTGGGCGTAATCAGGGTGGTTCACCGCGTTGGTGGCGGCCACTTCCGCAGCGAGGTTGTCCAATTCGGACGTGGTCACGCCATCATAGACCCCTTCAATGACGCGCATCGCCACCGACACAGGGTCCACTTTTTCGTGAAGGCCGTAGCAGAGCTTCTTGACCCGAGCTGTGATTTTGTCGAATTGGACCTGTTCCTGGCGTCCATCCCTTTTGACGACGTACATGTGTTTTCGATTCGGTTGACCTCCTGAAATGGAGGCGAAGGTTTCTATGAACCGGAACGGCAAGGCTCCGGCGGTTTGGGGTTGCGTTAAGGTTGGTTCGGAGGCCCAGTGGAGCCCATCGCGCTGGGTCTCGTCCTGGTCGGCACCTTCAATTTGAGAAATCCCGGCGCCGCTATCCGGGGGGGTGGGCATCAGTTGTGAACGATGCCGCCGTGGATATCAGAAGTCCGCGTCCAGGGTGAAGCCGTGGTTGTCTCCTTCGTTGTTGCCAGCGACACCGGCTTTCTGGTATTCCGCCACGCGCTTCTCGAAGAAGTTGGTCTTGCCCTGCAGGGAGATCATTTCCATGAAATCGAAGGGGTTGGACGCATTGAAAATCTTGTCGTTGCCCAACTCGACCAAGAGACGGTCAGCCACAAACTCGATGTACTGGCTCATGAGATCGGCATTCATGCCGATGAGGCGGACTGGCAGGGCGTCGCAGATGAATTCCTTTTCGATGTCCACCGCGTCGCGGATGATCTTTTCGATCGTGGACTTCGGGAGCTTGTTGACCAAGTGGCGGGTGTAGAGCAAGCATGCGAAGTCGCAGTGCATGCCCTCGTCGCGGGAGATCAACTCGTTGGAGAAGCTGAGCCCTGGCATCAGTCCGCGCTTCTTCAACCAGAAGATGGAACAGAAGCTGCCGCTGAAGAAGATGCCCTCGACGGCTGCAAAAGCGACGATGCGCTCGGCGAAGCTGCCGTTTTCAATCCACTCCAATGCCCAGTCTGCCTTTTTCTTGACACAGTCGAGGGTCTCGATGGCGTTGAAGAGTTTGTTCTTCTCCTCCTTGTCCTTGATGTAGGTGTCGATGAGGAGGGAATAGGTCTCCGAGTGGATGTTCTCCATCATGATCTGGAAACCGTAGAAAAACTTGGCTTCCGTGTACTGCACCTCCGCCACGAAGTTTTCCGCCAGGTTTTCGTTCACGATGCCGTCGGAGGCGGCGAAGAAAGCGAGGATGTGCTTGATGAAGTAGCGCTCGTTGTCATTGAGCTTCTCGGCCCAATCCACGAGGTCGGCTTGGAGGTCAATTTCTTCCGCCGTCCAGAAACTGGCCTCGGACTTCTTGTAGAAGGCCCAGATGTCATCGTGTTGGATGGGGAACAGGACGAAACGGTTCGGGTTGTCCTCCAGGATGGGTTCGGTCACCGTCGTGTTTTCCGGCAAAACGGCATCAATGGCCATTTGTCCGTCAACGTGGTCGGCGGTGGTGTTTTCGATGGGGTCCTGGGCGGTGCCGTTCTGCTCGTCAATCATGGTGGGGCGGTGTGTGATGTTGACCTGATGAGGGCCCTCTGGAAAACGTTTCCAGAAGGGCGGACTTCAAATCTCCGTTGAGCCTTTCGGTCTGGCAATCTGAAAGGCGAAAGAGGGCGGTTCTTTTGTCAACACGGCCGTGAATTATGGGCTTAACCCGTTGAATTTCAGATTGTAGAGTTGTTGATGAGGGTTTTGGGTGGTTGGATTGGGGGGATGAAAAAGAGGTGCGATGAAGGGCCCGACGATGACGTGTAGGAAGACGTGAAGGAAGGCCCGTGGCGGGTGGCATTTCAGCCCGAAGAGAATGTCAACTTTTGGCACGGAGGGGCCGGGGGTTGAACCTTAATTTTGGGCACCTTCCTGAAGGACGAGCACGTTGTTCGAATCCGACTTGGAAGACGATTGCACCCATGATTGGAGCCTTCAACAAACTCGTCAAGCGCCTTGTCGGTGACAAAGCCGCGACGGACGTCCAAGCGATTCAGCCAGCCATCGATGCCATTCATGCCTTCGAAGGCGAAATGGCGAGTCTCTCTGCGGATGGACTCCGCGAGCGGAGCGCCGACCTCAAGTCCCGCATCCTGGCCCATGTCGATGGTTTGGTCGAGCAATCCAAGGAGCTGCGCGTTCAAGTGGATTCCAATCCCACCATGGCGTTTGAAGCGAAGGAGGCGATGTACGAGCAGATTGATGCGCTCGAAAAGGAGATCGATGCTGGCTTGGAAGAGGTGCTCGAGGAGGTGATGCCCGAAGGGTTTGCCCTGCTCAAGGAGACGGCGAAGCGTTTTGCAGCGGAGGGCGATGTGCAGGTCACTGCGTCTGACATGGACCGGGATCTGGCCGCTTCGATGGACTTCGTCCGCATTGAAGGGGACCAGGCATTGTGGGCCCGGGAGTGGAATGCGGCAGGCTCCAAGGTGGAATGGAACATGGTGCACTACGATGTTCAGCTGATTGGCGGCGTGGCCCTGCACCGGGGCAAGGTGGCCGAGATGCAGACGGGTGAGGGAAAAACCCTGGTGGCCACGCTGCCCGTTTTCCTCAACGCGCTGACCGGGCGGGGTGTCCATCTGGTCACGGTCAACGACTACTTGGCGCGGCGCGACTGCGAGTGGATGGGCCCGATTTTCCAGTTCCACGGCCTCAGCGTGGATTGCATTGACCGCCACCAGCCCAATTCAGAGCAGCGGCGCGCCGCCTACCGTTCGGACATTGTCTACGGAACCAACAACGAGTTCGGTTTTGATTACCTCCGAGACAACATGGCCATGCGCCCGGACCAGCTTGTCCAGCGCAAGCACCACTACGCCATTGTCGACGAGGTGGACAGCGTGCTGATTGACGAGGCGCGGACACCGTTGATCATCTCGGGCCCGACGCCCAAAGGGGACGAACACGAATTCGAGCAGCTCAAGCCCAAAGTGGTGCAGCTGGTTCAGAAGCAACGTCAGGCGGTCAACGGGTTCATCACCGAGGCCAAAAAGAAATTGGGAACGGATGGGGCGGACAAGGAGACGGTCCGAACCGGTGGCTTGTCCTTGTTCCGTGCTTACCGCGGTTTGCCGAAGACCAAGTCGCTGATCAAGTTCCTGAGTGAGGAAGGCATTCGCCAGCAACTGCTCAAGACGGAGGGCTACTACCTCCAGGACAACAAGCGCGCCATGCCGGAAGCCGATGAGGAGCTCTTTTTCGTCATTGATGAGAAGCAGAACCAGGTCGAGCTCACGGAAAAGGGCATTGCGACCCTCACGGCCAACATGGAGGACGACCACTTCTTCACCATGCCGGACGTGCCGGGCACCCTCGTGGCCATTGACGCCTCTGAGGATTCCGACGCCGTGAAGCAGGAAAAGCGGGAAGCGCTCTTCCGCGAGCAGGGGATCAAGTCTGCCCGTTTGCACACCATGAACCAGCTCCTCAAGTCGTACGCTTTGTTCGAGAAGGACGTGGACTACGTGGTGATGGACAACAAGGTCAAGATTGTCGACGAGCAGACCGGCCGCATCATGGAGGGCCGTCGCTACTCCGATGGATTGCACCAGGCCATCGAGGCCAAGGAAGGGGTGCGCATCGAGGCGGCGACGCAGACCTACGCGACCATCACGCTGCAGAACTACTTCCGGATGTACCACAAGCTGGCCGGCATGACCGGTACGGCCGAAACGGAGGCGCAGGAGTTGTGGGACATCTACAAGCTCGATGTGATGTCGATTCCGACCAACCGGCCCGTCGCCCGGAAGGACGAGGATGACCTCGTTTTCAAAACGAAGCGGGAGAAATTCAACGCGGTCATTGACGACGTGGTCAAACTCCGCGATGCGGGCCGTCCTGTCCTCGTGGGCACCACCACCGTGGAGGTGAGCGAATTGCTCAGCCGCATGCTCGACATTCGGAAGATCGAGCACCAGGTGCTCAATGCGAAGCGGCACCAGGCGGAGGCCGAGGTGGTTGCCAAGGCAGGCCAGCCGGGCGCTGTGACGATCGCCACGAACATGGCGGGCCGGGGAACGGACATCAAGCTGTCCGATGAGGTCAAGGCCGCAGGTGGCCTGGCGATCATCGGCACCGAGCGCCATGACAGCCGCCGTGTGGACCGTCAGTTGCGCGGCCGTTCTGGCCGACAGGGCGATCCGGGCAGCAGCCAGTTCTACGTGTCCCTCGAGGACGACCTGATGCGCCTCTTCCAGAGCGAGCGGGTCTCCAAGATGATGGACCGCATGGGCCACCAGGAAGGCGAGGTGATCCAACATTCGATGATCACCAAGTCGATTGAGCGGGCCCAGCGCAAGGTGGAGGAGAACAACTTTGGGGTCCGGAAACGTCTGCTCGAATACGACGACGTGATGAACAGCCAGCGGGAGGTCATCTACCGCCGTCGCCGCAATGCCCTCCACGGGGAGCGCCTGAAGTTTGACATCTCCGGCATGTTCTACGAGCTGTCCGATCAACTCGTCCAGGAATTTGCGCCGTCCAAGGATTTCGACAACCTGCGCATCCGCACCTTGGCCGAGCTGGGGGTCGACCCGCCCTTCACGTCGTCTGACTTTGGGGGCGGCGCCCTCGAAGGGCAGGTCCAGTCCCTGCACGCCACGGCGGAGCAGCATTATCGGGACCGCATGGCGTCTCTTGCAAACCATGCCCATCCGGTGATCCAGCGCGTTTATGAAGACGACTCCAACCAGTTCGTCAACATCGCCGTGCCGTTCACAGACGGGCGTCGGAACATGCAGGTGTTGGCCAACATTCAGGACGCGGTCGACACCTCGGGCACGTCCCTCGTGGATGAGCTGGAGAAATCGGTGGTCCTCGGGGTGCTCGACCAGCTGTGGAAGGAGCACCTCCGCAACATGGACGACCTCCGTTCCAATGTGCAGCACGCCCGCTTCGAGCAGAAGGACCCGCTCCTCATCTACAAGTTCGAGTCCTACGAACTCTTCAAGCACATGGTGCAGAGGATGAACCAGGACGTGGCCAGCTTCCTGCTCAAATGCCAGTTGCCCAGCCAGCCGGATCAGGTGCGCCGCGCCCCAGGCGCCCGCCCTGCCCAGCAGCCCCGTGTCCAGACCTCCAAGCAAGGGGTGCAGAACCTCAACGAGCAGCGCATGGCCGCCGCCCGGTCTCAAGCTGGAGCCGGCGGAGCTGGTGGAGCAGCAGCGCCAGGAATGCCACCGCCGCCGCCGCCCAAGGCGGAGCCGGTGCGCGTCGAAAAGAAGACCTTGCCCAACGAGCCGTGCCCCTGCGGATCCGGCAAGAAGTACAAGAAGTGCCACGGCATTTGATGCCTTGACCCGGCGGGTTGCCACCCACCAGTTGGCCCGCCTCAAGCGGCGTCGAGCAGGGTGACCAGGTCGATGGGCCCGGACCAGACTGTGCGAAGCGCCGACCAGGCCGCTTCCATGGTGGCGCCCGTCGTCACCACATCATCGAGGAGGATCCAGCCCTCGAAGTGGGCGGCCACCTCTGCCGCTCCTGACACAGGGAGGTAGCTGTCTTGCATGAGGTCGAGGCGTTCCCGGCGCCCCATGCGGGTCAAGGATCTTCGATGTTGGGTTCGGGTCAGCAAGGGGTGTTGGGTCATGCCGAGGATGCCACACCAACCGGCGGCGAGACCCTCACTTTGGTTGTAGCCCCTTTGCCGGTGCTTGCGGCGGTGCAATGGAATGGGCACCACCCCCCACCGCTCAGGATTCGGCCACATTTCTGGTGGAGCTTCCCGGGCCATGGCGGCCCCCAAGGCCGGCCCAAGACGTGACCTTCCTCCGTATTTGAGTCGGTGCACCACTTGCCGTTCCCTCCCCTCCGATCTCGGGGACAGCCAAGACCAAGACCGCGTGGGGTCGAGTCGGCCGTCAAACCGGTCAGGTTGAACGCCACACTGGCGCTGCAGAGAAAAGGAACACGGCCCGCACAGTTCGCCTTCCTTCCATTCGAGCACGGCATCGCAGGCCACGCAGCGCAAGGGCAGCACAGCGGCGGTGACCGCATGCAGGAGCTGGGCAGGGACGTGAAAAGCCACTTTCCAAAACACGGCAACCTCCGTGCCCGCGCTGCGGCCCGTTTGCACCTGTGCCGCCTTTCTTTGCTGCCGTGAAGTATGGCAAGATTCCCGAAGAGGAGCAGGAAACGGTGCTGCCCAGCATCGACTTCGGCTTGCCAGGAGATCACCCACAAACGGTGGCTGGATTGACGTCGGGCATCGGCAAAGGGACGTTTGAAGTCCGGGCTGGGGGCACCATGTGGACCATCCGGCCATGGCGCGGCAGCGTTTACCCGGCCAAAGCCCCACAGCGGACATGGCCCACCCATTATGGCGCGGCGTTCGGGACCATTGAACTCAACGCCACCCATTACCGCATTCACCCCCCGGAGCGCATGGCCGAATGGGCGGAAGCCATGCCGGCGGACTTTCGGTTTTGCCCCAAGTTTCCTGCCATCATTTCGCACTACCGACGGTTCAACGATTGTCAGGGTCCAACCGACGATTTCATCGCAGGCTTGGATGCGCTGGGCGGCAAGCGTGGCCCGTCTTTCTTACAACTGCCGCCTCAGTTCTCACCGCGCCATGCGCAGAAGCTCATGGACTATTTGCGGCGCTGGCCTCGGGCCTTTGAGGCCGCGGTGGAATTTCGCCACCCGGAGTGGTTCCAAGGCGGCGCTGCGGCAGAGGAGACATGGCATTGCCTTCAGGAACTGGGCGTCGGTGCGGTCATCAGTGACACGGCCTTGCGGCGCGATGCGGTTCACATGCGGATGACAGCGCCGTTTTTGTTGTTGCGGTTCGGCGGGTATGAGGGCCATGCTTCGGACCGTCAACGGCTGTTGGATTGGTGCCGGCGCTTGGCCGCATGGCGGGAGCTGGGATTGAATTCGGTGGACCTGCTCGTCCATCAGCCCGACAGCCTGCACACGCCAGAGACGTGCCGTCTTTTTTCCGAGTTGGCGGCGTCTGAGTTGGGGACAGCGGTGCGGGCGCCCATGCCGACCCTTCTTTGACCGAACTTCGTGTCATGGACGCGATGAGCTTGCCAGACGCCAATGTCTCCCGTGAGGCGCGCTATGACCTGCTGGACCTGCAGTGTCCGGGGTTGCTGGATGAGCCGGATTCCGTGGCGAACCAGGCCAATTTCTCTGCCGCATTGTACGCGGCCTTCGGCTGGCATTGGGTGGGCTTCTATCGGGTGGTGGGGGATGAATTGGTCCTCGGCCCGTTTCAGGGCCCGGTGGCCTGCACGCGTTTGCGCCGGGGCAAGGGCGTGTGTGCCGCGGCATGGGAAGGCAATGTGGTGGTCCGGGTCC
>CBFHWV010000010.1:17264-23881 GCA_965659565.1 uncultured Flavobacteriales bacterium | reverse complement strand
CGGTGGCCTGCACGCGTTTGCGCCGGGGCAAGGGCGTGTGTGCCGCGGCATGGGAAGGCAATGTGGTGGTCCGGGTCCCGGACGTCGCCGCATTTCCCGGCCACGTGGCGTGCAGTCCGCTGAGCCGCAGCGAGATCGTCTTGCCCGTGCGGCATCGGGACGGTCGCGTGGGCGCCGTGCTCGACATCGACAGCGCCGAATTGGACGATTTCTCCGAGGAAGACGAGCGCCGTCTGATGCGGTTGGTCGAGGCCCATGCGGCTTCCTTTTTGACCCGCACCGAATGAGGGGAGGAAGCGCTGGATGGCGGATTTGGATGGGGGCGACGCTGCTGTTGGGAGGCTGCGCGCAAGTGGGGTCGCCCAATGGCGGAGGGCGGGACGAGAACCCGCCACAGGTGCTGGCCGCAACGCCCGATTTCGGAGCGCGGCAGGTGCGCACCACCACAGTGCGCCTCGTCTTTGACGAATTCATCCAGCTCAAGGACGCGCGCCGACAGATCCTCGTCTCTCCCCCATTGTCGGTGCCGCCCCGCGCTCGGGTGCGCGGTCGAGAGGTTGTGGTGGAATTGGGGGGCCCATTGACCCCGGACCGGACCTATGTGATCCAGTTTGGCAATGCGATTCAGGATTTGCGAGAGGCCAATGTGGCAGCAGGGTTGACCCATGTGTTCGCCACAGGTGCCCGCCTCGATTCGGGCCAGGTGGCCGGCACGGCGTTGGACGCTTGGACGGGAGACCCCATGAAAGGGGCGCGGGTGTTGCTCTACCCGGACAGTTTGCCGGCAGCGGCATTGGATTGGACGTTGCCGGATTCGGTGAGGCCGATGCCCGAATACGTGGGCCTGGTCAACGACAGCGGTGGGTTCGACATCGGCTACCTGCCTGATGGGCGTTTTGCCTTGGTGGCGGTGGACGATGTCAATGGGAATTACCGGGCGGATGCAGGAGAGGCGTTGGCCTGGTCCGAGTGGACTTGGCCTTCCTTGGCTCCTGTGGATTCTGGCGCGTCGCCAGTGTTGCGGATGGACGTCCCGCCCGTCGATGCGGCCACCTATCTCAGTGATGTGCGCTTGGATTCCACGGGGTACTGGCGCGCCAGTTGGGCCGGCTGGAAAGACCTGGCTGAAGGCCCCGATGGTTGGCGTGAGGAAGACTTGGCGCTCACGTTGGTTGGACCGGATACCGTTTTGACTGTGATGCAGGATGGAGACAGCCTGTGGGCGGAATGGTCGGCGGAGGCAGTCCGCGATTGGGGTGCGGGGGAACCGGTCTGGCGCTTCGTCCATCCTTTTGGCGCCGACACCTTGAGGATCCGAGAATTGGAGGCCGCCACGCAGCCTGCCTTGGTGGGTACCCTGCGCCGGGAGTTGCTGGCGGGTGAGGGCTTTCGCCGCAGGCTGGCGCCCGTGGCGGACCGCTTGGACACGGCCCGATGTGCGGGCCAAGTGGTGATGGGACAGGACACCCTCGCCCTCGATGCCGCCGGCCTGTTCTTGTCGGGCGCCGACTTGTGCATGGCGCCATTGACCGAAGGCGCGCGCTACACCTTGGAACTGCTGCCGGGGGCATTGCAGCGCCAAGGGGTGTCCAACCGGGATACGGTGCGCTTGAACTGGCGCACGTTTGGAGAAAACGACACCGGTTCCCTTCTGCTTGCCGTGGATTCCACAGCCTACGCCGACATGGAGCGCCCAGTCTTTGTGTTGACCGACGCCGATGGAGACGCCCTCTATGGACTGCGGCCAGACCGCGATGGGCGATGGTCGGGATTGGCTCCGGGCCGATTCGGATTGGTGGTGCTGGACGACCGAGATGGCAATGGCCGGTGGACTGGTGTGGACCCGGCCATTGGACGGGCCCCTGAGCCGGTGCGCATCCTGGCGACCAGTGTGGAGGTCCGGGCAGGGTGGGAGCTGGAGTTGACCGGAGACCGTCGTCCACGGCCCTGATTTGATGAAGGGTGCCGAGCAGCATGACCCCGCTTCTGGAGAGGGGCTAACTTTGAGGGAATGCGACGCCACGCCCTGATTTCGTGTTGGATAACCCTCGTCTCGATGGCGTGGTCGGCCTTGGCGTTGGCGCAGGACCCCTGCGAATCGACGGGTCCAGGTCTGCCCTATGTGTCGACCAATCCGAACTACGTCTGCGAGTCCCTCGAAACGTTCGTCTACATCAATGTGGCCCAGGGGTATGCCAACCCCTCGGATGCCGCAGCCGAGAACTTCAACTTCAGTTGGTACCCGCAGGACGTTCTGGGCACGGTGGACACCCAAAGCTTCGAGACGGTGTTTGACAGCACGCTGACCTTGTGGTGCGTGGCGCTGGACCTCCAGAACAACTGCCTCTGGACGGACACCATCACGGTTCAAGTGGCCGAAGCGGTGGACATTGGATTGCCCAATGACACCCTCGTGTGTGACCTCAATGGATTCACCCTCCAGCCCTCTGCGGAGGCGCAAGCGATGCCGGGGATCAGTTGGAATTGGGAGCCTTCCTTGTTGCTGCTGGACGCTTCCACACCGACGCCCCAATTGCTCATCGATGCCGACCAATGGTACTACGTGACGGCCACGACGCCGGCGCCGGGCAACTGCGTTTACGAGGACAGCATCTTCGTGACCGCCAACGTGGCGCCCATTGAACTGGGTCCGGACCAGGAATGGTGCGAAGGGGAGACCTCCTTGCTCGACACTGGTCTCGACCCCACCGTGGAGGACATCGCGTGGAGCACAGGGGATTCGTCCGCTTCGATCACGGTGGACACCAGCGGGGTATATTGGGTGACGGCGTTGAACCCGCAGGGCTGTAACCGCACCGACACCATTCAAATTGACATCTACACCGACCCGGTGTTGACCTTGGAAGCGGGCACGGCCGCCTGCTTGGGGCAACCGGTCGACTTGGTGGCGACGGTAGACTCGGACACCACGTTGGCCGGCATTGGCTGGTCCTCGGGAGAAGCCGGCACCACCATCACCGTGTCGGAGCCTGGCGTGTACGAGGCCATTGCGGTCGACGTGACGGGGTGTTCCGGAAGCGCTTCGATCTCTCCGGAATTCCTGCCCGCCCCTGTTCCTGAACTCGAACCGGACACGACCCTCTGTTTGGAGGACGAAGGCCCGATTTGGGTGGACGTGAGCCAGCCGGGGGTGTCGTACCTGTGGTCAACAGGTGAAGATGGTCCGGGGGCCTTGTTGGCTGAACCGGGCACGTACACGGTCACGCTGACGCTGTTGTCCAACGGATGCCAGGATTCTGCCAGCATCGAGCTTGTGGATTTCTGTCTGCAGGACAGCGTTTACTTCCCCACCGCATTCACCCCAGATGGGGATCTGGTCAATGACCGCTTCGGTGGCTTCGCCGAAGGCATTGGCAGCTTTGAAATCACCGTCTACAACCGTTGGGGCATCGAGGTGTTCCGTTCTGAAGACCTCGAGGAGCGCTGGAATGGCCGCCTCCAAAACGGGGAATTGGCGCCGGGTGGGTTGTATGCGTGGCGCGCCGTGTGGCGGCCGTTGGCGGCAGACGGCGTCTCGTTTCGGGCCTTTCAGGAAAAGGTCGGGGCGGTGACGCTCATTCGTTGACTTCCAACAACCGGTTCACGTTGCCGAGCGTCCCGAACACCACCAGGGTGTCGGTCTGCTGAACGGTCGTGTCGGGCCGTGGAATGCCGATGAGGTGTTCCGCATCCTCGCCGTGCTCGGTGTACGTGCGGCGAATGGTAATGAGCCGAAGCTCGTACCGGTTTGTCAGGTCAATCTCGCCGAGCGTGCGGCCGACACACCCTGCTGGTGCTTGGATTTCCGCAATCTCATAGTCGTCGGGCAACTCGAGGAATCCGCGGAGGTTGGGATTCATCAACCGCTCTGCCACCAGGCTGGCGAACTCGGTTTCCGGCGCGAGGATTTCCTGGATGCCCAGCTTGCGCAGGATGCGCTCCTGGTGTCGGCCGGAGGCCCGGACGATGACGCGGGGGATGCCCAGATCCATGAGGTTGAGCGTCGTCAGGACCGTGGCCTCGAAATTCTCTCCGATGGCCACCACGGCAGCGTCCATCTCTTCCAGCTTCTGGCCTTTCAAGGCCTTGGCGTCGGTGGAGTCCATGGTGATGGCCAGGGCCACCTCGTCTGCGACCTGCTCCACGCGTTCTTCCACGTTGTCGATGGCGAACACTTCGGCCCCTCGGCCGGCCATTTCGGTGGCGATGCGGGAACCGTATTTGCCGATGCCGATGACCACGTAGCGCATGCTCTTCATGTCCGCAATCTACTTCGCTTGGCGGAGGCCTTCCTCGAGGAGGACCAAGAAATCGGCCACATCTGCAAACCGATTGTAGAGCGGCACAGGCGCCATCCGGATGACGGCAGGCTCTCGCCAGTCGACGATGACGCCGTGCCGGGTGAGGTGGTCAAACAGCGCCTTGCCGTGCCCATGGGCCACCACGCTGAGCTGGCAACCGCGGGCGTCTGGGTCGGTGGGCGTCAAGACCTCGAGCTGTGCGCCCGTGGCCTCAGCGACGCTGTGGATTCCGCGTTCGAGGAAAGCGGTGAGCGCGCGGGACTTGTCGCGCAGTCGGTCCATGCCCGCTTCCCGGAATTCGGCCAAGGAAGCCAGCAAGGCGGCCATGTTCATCACCGGCGCGTTGGAGGTTTGCCACCCTTCGGCACCGGGCATCAGGTCAAAGTCGGGCTCCATCAGAAACCGGCGGCTGGCGGCATGTCCCCACCACCCTTCCAGGCGGGGCAGGTCGGGGCGGTTGGCATGGCGCTCGTGAACGAAGGCACCGGCTGTGCATCCGGGCCCGCCGTTGAGGTATTTGTACCCGCACCAGCAGGCGAAGTCGACGTTCCAATCGTGGAGTTCCATGGGGACGTTGCCCACGGCATGGGCCAGGTCAAAGCCGCAGGTGGCACCCACCGCGTGCGCCGCCGCCGCAATGCGTTGCATGGGCATCCATTGTCCAGTGTAGTACTGGACCCCGCACAGCATGACGCAGGCGAGTGCATCCCCTTCTTGGGCGATGCGCGCTTCGATGTCCTCGGCCCGCAACGTGTGTTCGCCTTTGCGCGGAGCCAGTTCGATGAGGTGCGTTTCCGGATCAAGGCCGTGCAGCCGGAGTTGGGACAGGGCTGCGTAGCGGTCGCTGGGGAAGGCGCCCTGCTCGATCATGAGTTTCGTCCGCTGGCCTTCGGGCCGGTAAAACGAGATCAGCAGCAGGTGCAAGTTGACCGTGAGGGCATTCATGGCGACGACTTCCACCGGCTTGGCCCCGACCAAGGCAGCGAGATCCCGGGTGGCAAAGCTGTGGTAGTCGACCCAGGGACGGCGACCATGGAAATGGCCTTCGACGCCAAACTTGCGCCAGTCTTCGAGCTCACCTTGGATGAATTCGGCCGCAGCGACAGGTTGAAGTCCGAGGCTGTTTCCGGTGAAATACAGCGCGTCCTTTCCGTCGTGTTGGGGCATGTGAAAGCGCGCGCGAAACGGGGCCAGTGGGTCGGCCGCGTCGTGTTGCGCGGCTTCTTGGTGAAATGCGGGGGCTTGGGTCCAATTCGACATGGGCGAGGGCATGGGAGACACGGTTCTCGGTCGACAAAGGAACGGTTCCGGCGGCGGTGGGCGCTAATTTTGCACCACACTTCTCATGGCCACAACGTCCCACACCCGCGCCAAAAGCGCCGCCCTGTTTGCTGAAGCCCAAACCCGATTTCCCGGGGGCGTCAATTCGCCGGTCCGGGCATTTGGTGCAGTCGGAGGAACGCCGCTGTTCATCGACCGGGGGGAGGGCGCCCACATCTGGGATGCGGATGGCCAGCGCTACATCGATTTCTGCTGCTCTTGGGGACCCCTCATCCTCGGGCACGCCCACCCGGTGGTGCAAGACCGCATTTTGAAGGCCGTGGCGGACGGGACGTCCTTTGGTGCGCCGACCCGACTCGAGAATGAGCTCGGCGGCATGATCCTGGACCACCATCCTTACGCGGAGCGGATTCGGTTTGTCTCGAGCGGCACGGAAGCCGCGATGAGCGCCATCCGTCTGGCGCGTGGCGTCACGGGGAAGACCAAGATTCTCAAGTTTGAAGGCTGCTACCACGGCCATGTCGATGCGCTCCTCGTCAAGGCCGGCAGCGGTTTGGCCACTTTGGGGACGTCCACTTCCGCAGGCGTTCCGGAGGCCTATGCGCGCGAGACCTTGGTGTTGCCGCTCAACGACCTCGACGCCCTCGAAGCGACGATGAAGGCGCATGCGGACGACCTCGCGGTGGTGGCCATTGAACCCATTCCAGCCAACAATGGCCTGCTGATCCAAGACCCGTCCTTCCTGCAGGGGGTGCGAGACCTGTGCGACAAATACGGGGTGTTGCTGCTGTTCGACGAGGTGATCAGCGGATTCCGGGTCGCCTTTGGTGGCGCCGCGGAGTATTATGGCATCCGTCCCGATGTAATGGCGTTCGGAAAGATCATTGGTGGGGGCATGCCCGTGGGCGCTTATGCGGCATCCGCGGAGATCATGGACCACGTTGCACCGGTGGGTCCGGTGTATCAGGCGGGGACGTTGAGCGGCAACCCGGTGGCCATGGCGGCTGGGGCAGGCCAATTGTCCGTTTGCCTCCA
>CBFHWV010000010.1:8651-17164 GCA_965659565.1 uncultured Flavobacteriales bacterium | reverse complement strand
GTGTATCAGGCGGGGACGTTGAGCGGCAACCCGGTGGCCATGGCGGCTGGGGCAGGCCAATTGTCCGTTTGCCTCCATGACGGGTTCTATGCGGATCAGGAGCGGCGAACGCGCCGATTGGTGGACCCGATCCTGGCCCACGCGGAGCGCAATGGGCAGCCCCTTCGCATCTTCACCCGGGGCAGCATTTTCTGGTTGGCCTTCAGCGACCGCATTCACATCCGCCGCAGCAGCGAGATCGATGCTGACAGCATGGCCCATTTCACGAAGCTGCACGGCGCCCTCCTCGAACGTGGCATTTACCTCGGTCCGTCGGGATATGAGGTGGGCTTCGTCTCTGCAGCGCACAGCGACGCTGTGATCGACGAAGCGGCTGCGGCATTCACAGATGCCCTCGACGTGGTGTTTCGCTGAGCTGGCTCAGTTGGGCAAGCACAGCCAAAGCCACACCGCATCCGCGATGAGGCAGGCGTCCAGCGCCACAAAATAGCCCGCCGGCCGGTCCGGTTTGGCCATGCCGACGGCGAGGGCCATGGGCCACAATGCGGCGCAGGTAATCCAAGCATGGCCCATCCCTGCGGTGCGCATCACCACCGCGCTCGCTAGGAACCCCACGCCCAGCGCACGGGTGCCGGATGGTCCGAGCCACTGGGGCCAAGTCCGCATCTCGGGCGAATCCCAGGTGGCATCGCGGAGGTCGAACGGCAGGGTCAGGGCAGCAATGACCAGGGCCCGTTCGAGGACGAGCCAGCCCCACGTCTCCGGCAGGGCGGCGTGGCTTTCCAAAGCGGTCCACCACAAGGGCCAGAGGGCGGTGAGAATGCTCCAAACGCTGGCGATCCACACCAGTTTGAGTCCCGGCAAGCGGCGAAGGGCCAGTCGCCTCCCCGATCCACCCGGCCATCCGGCATAGAGCGCAGTGATGGCGCCGGCAGCCAAGATCAGCGCCCACAAACCGAGATGCCCCTCCGACCATGGACCTTCGACGGCGCTCCAGGTCAGCCAGATGGGCCATGCGGCCAAGGGGAGAAGGAGGAGGGCCAAGGCACGGAGGCGTCGCGCATGCCGCTGCTGCCATGTCTTGTGCGCAGGACGGAGACCACCGGCGCGGGTGGATTTGATGTGGCGTTGCCAACTGTACGCGCACCAAGTGGCCGCCGACAGCCCCAAGGCGAAGACGGCTGTGCCCTTGACGGGCCAGTTCATGCCCGAGAGTTGGAGTGAGGTCAGCACGCACCCACCAGCAGCGAGGGAGATGATGGCGTTGGACCAGAGCAGGGTGCGCGCGTTCACGGCGGCAAATTAGAGTAGCCCACAGGGACAAAACGATTATGAACACCCTGAGGCAAAGGGTGTTGTGAGGTTCTACTTTTGCCCTTTAATCCTCTCGTCAACATGGCATCCGCAACGTTCGACCAGCGCCACATCGGCCCACGTGATGAAGAGCAGCAGCACATGCTGTCCGCCACCGGTCATGATTCCATGGCCGCCTTGATTGCCCGCACCGTCCCACAGGCCATCCTCAGCGATGCCCTGATGGAACTGCCGGAGGCGATGTCTGAAAGTGCGTACCTCGAGCACATCGACCGCATGGCGGCGAAGAACACGCTCTACCGCAACCACATCGGAATGGGCTACCACCCCACGGAGGTGCCGAGCGTGATCCGCCGCAATGTGTTGGAGAATCCGGGGTGGTACACGGCGTACACGCCGTATCAAGCGGAAATCGCGCAGGGGAGACTGGAGGCGCTGATGAATTTCCAGACCATGGTCTGCGACCTGACCGGCATGGAATTGGCCAATGCGAGTTTGCTCGACGAGGCCACGGCCGCGGCTGAAGCGATGACCATGCTGTTCAACGCCCGCAGCCGAAAGGCCGCCAAGGCCGGGGTCAACCGGTTTGTGGTGTCGGACGGGGTGTTTGCGCAGACATGGGCCGTGCTGCGGTCCCGAGCCGTGCACTTGGGCATTGACATCGAGCAGCGGTCCGACGACGACCTCCAACTGGACGACCGGACGTTTGGCATGATGGTGCAGTACCCGGACGACCATGGCCGCGTGGAGCCACTGGCGGACACCATTGCGAAGGCCCACGAACAGGACGTTCGCGTGGTGGTGGCCACAGACCTTCTCGCGTGTGCATTGGTGGCCAGCCCGGGATCCATGGGGGCAGACGTGGTGGTTGGAAACAGCCAGCGCTTCGGTGTGCCCATGGGGTACGGCGGGCCACATGCGGCCTTTTTCGCCACCCGATTGGACTACAAGCGCAACGTGCCCGGTCGGGTCATCGGAGCTTCCGTAGACCGCATGGGCAAAATGGCCTACCGCATGGCGCTCCAGACCCGCGAGCAGCACATCCGCCGGGACAAGGCCACCTCCAACATCTGTACGGCCCAGAGTTTGCTGGCGGTGATGGCGAGCTCGTATGCGGTGTACCACGGTCCCCAGGGCTTGCGCACCATCGCTGAGCGCATCCATGGACTGGCCACAGGACTGGCTGCCGCTGGCGAAGCGGCGGGTTGTCCGCCGGTGCACGATCGCTTCTTTGATACGGTGGTCTTTGCGATTGAAGACATGGGGGCTGTCATCGAACGTGCCGAACGCAAGCGCATCAACTTGCGGTACTTCCCCGACGGCGCGCATGTCGGTGTGGCGTTCCACGAATGCACCCTGCCGGAAGACTTCAGCGACCTCTGCGAAGTGCTCGGCTTCCAAACCGTGCCTGCTCCCGGAGCAGATGTCACGGCGTCGCCCATCGCGGACCAGGTTCGCCCAGTGGACTACTTGCACCACCCGGTGTTCAACAGCCACCGGTCGGAGACGGCCATGATGCGCTATTTGAAGCACCTCGAAAACAAGGACTTGTCGCTCACCCACGCCATGATTCCATTGGGGTCGTGCACCATGAAGCTGAATGCGGCCACGCAGCTCTTGCCGATTGGTTGGGCAGAATTCGCGCAACTTCACCCATTCTGTCCTCCAGCTCAAGCAGCGGGTACCCGGGAAATGGTGCGGGAGCTCGAACAGTACCTCTGCGAGATCACCGGCTTCTCGGGCATGAGCCTCCAACCCAACAGTGGCGCCCAGGGCGAGTACACCGGCTTGCTGGTCATTCGCGCATACCACGCGGCGCGGGGTGAAGCCCACCGCGATGTGTGCCTGATTCCTTCTTCTGCCCACGGGACCAACCCGGCTTCGGCGGTCATGTGTGGCATGAAGGTCGTGGTGGTGGGCTGTGACAAGCACGGCAACATCAACCTCGACGAGCTCAAGGAAAAGGCGGCTGAGCACGCCGACAACCTCGGCGCGCTGATGATCACGTACCCGTCGACCCACGGGGTGTTTGAGGACCACATCCTCGAGGTGACCAAGACCGTGCACGAGCACGGGGGGCAGATCTACATGGACGGGGCCAACATGAACGCCCAGGTGGGATTGACGAGCCCGGGCCGCATCGGCGCAGACGTCTGCCACCTCAACTTGCACAAGACCTTTGCCATCCCGCATGGTGGGGGAGGTCCTGGTGTGGGCCCCATCGGCGTTGCAGAACACCTCGTGCCGTTCCTGCCGGGCCATCCATTGGATGCCGTGGGGGGCGAGCAGGCCATCGATCCGGTCAGTGCGGCGCCGTTTGGCAGTGCCTTGATTCACCTCATCTCCTATGCCTACATCCGGCTTCTCGGGCCGCGTGGCCTGAAGCGGAGCACAGAGGTGGCCATCCTCAACGCCAACTATTTGCGGGCACGACTGGAAGGGCACTACGATGTGCTGTTCAAGGGCAACGCCGGCAATGTGGCGCACGAGATGATCCTCGATTGTCGTCCCTTCAAGCAGAGCGCCGGCATCGAGGTGACCGACATCGCCAAGCGGCTCATCGATTACGGTTTCCACGCTCCGACGGTCAGCTGGCCGGTGGCCGGAACGCTCATGGTCGAACCCACCGAGAGCGAGAGCCTCGACGAATTGGATCGGTTTGCAGAGGCCATGATCGCGATCCGGGAGGAGATTCGGGCGATTGAAGAGGGCCGATTTGACCGAGAGGACAATCCGGTCCGGATGTCACCGCACACCGCCATGGAATTGACGGCGTCGGAATGGCACCATTCGTACTCGCGTGAGGAAGCGGCCTATCCGGTTCCGGTGATGCGGGAACGCAAATTCTGGCCGGCTGTGGCGCGGGTGGACAATGCCCATGGCGACCGGAATCTGGTCTGCACTTGCCCGAGCATGGAATTCTACACGGAACCCGTGAGCGTCTGAAGTCCCGGTGGCTAGGTGGGGTGGGGTTGTGCGGACTATATTCGCCGCTACGAATCCAACACAACACAACATGAAGCACCTCTACACCATGGTCTTCGCGATGCTCATCGTGAGCTTCGCTTTTGCACAGGCACCGGTCCGTGAATACGCCGGTCGCGACATCACGGCTCGCTCTGCTGAGGGCACGCACGTGAATTACACCCGAGACGTCATTTACACCAACGACTTCTCAGACTGCTCCAACGTCACCTTCACCAACGCCAACGATGCGGGTTACACCGACTACATCGACGGCATCAACTGGGAATGCACCACTGCTGGCCCATCCGGTCCTTACGCCATCGAGGCGATCAGCTCCACCACGGCCGACAACGGCTTCGTGCTCGTGGACTCCGACCTGTTCGGCGCTGAGGAGAACTACGCCGCCAGCTGGGTCGAGAACTGCTGGTTCACCATCGACGAGCCCGTGGACCTCACCGGTCACCCATTTGTAACCGTGGAGTTCGAGAACTTCTACCGCTGCTGGGACAACACCACGGACATCGAGCGTTGCTACCTCGAGATCTCCCTCGACGGTGTGAACTGGCCCGATCCCGAGACCCTCGAAATCGAGGAGGGTTATGTGGTCGTGGCGGACGACACCGTGGCTGCCCGCTACGAGGTGTTCCCGACCTACGAGCGTGCCGACGAGAGCACCAACCCCTATGTGGCGCGTTTTGACATCGGCGACGTGGCCGGTGACGAGTCCAGTGTCTACTTCCGTTGGCGTTGGGTCGGTCAGTGGGGCTACTCCTGGATGGTGGATGACTTTATGGTTTTCGACACCCCAGCCAACGACATCCGCATCGCCGAATACGTGAGCTACACCGATTTCCTGACGACCGGCCTTTGGGAGGCTTCCGTTTGGCCGGAGAGCCAGCTGCCCGCCCTCGATCTTGCTGTTGCTGTGACGGGTCTTGGAACGGCAGTTCAGCCCAACACCATGCTCACCGTGGCCGTGAATGGCAGCGAAGCCGACGGTGGCATGAGCACCGGAATGGACATTGCCTACGGTCAGACGGACACCCTCCGCGTGGAGGGTTGGGTTGCTCCGGGACAAGGCGCATACACCTTTGACTACACCGTGGCTTCCGACAGCACGGACGAGTACCCTGGCGACAATGCTGCCCAGCAGGCCATCGAAGTGGTCGAGAACCAGTACGGCCGTGACAACGGCACGTTCGTGGGCCAGACCCCAGCCGACGGCACGGTGGACTTCATCGCAGGCGTTCCTTACGACGCCGTGAACGACATGACCATCTACGGCATCGACGTGGCGATCATGGACGGTTCCGACGTGGGCGCTGAGGTGGTGTGCCACCTCTTCGACTGGGTCGAGTGGAACAACGGTGGTGGCCAGTACGACGGCCTCATCGCCACTTCCGAGGAGGTCTCCCTCGAGGCCAACTTCCTCAACAGCGGTGATGGCGACGTGTCCTGGTACACTTTCGCCCTCGAGGAGCCTTACCAAGTGGCGGCTGGTGAAGCTGTCATGGCGTGCTTCGAGCACCTCGGCGGTGACAATGTGCAAATCGGCACGAGCATCCCACAGTACGACCAGACGGTCTTCATCTACGGCCCATTCGGCAGCGGAAGCGCCTACGATTGGTACTTCACCACGAACTGCCCGATGATTCGCCTCAACCTCGATGAGAACGCCACCACCACCATGAGCGTGGACAACCTCGCCGGAGAGGGCTTCGAGCTCGGCCGTGCTTACCCGAACCCAGCCACCGGCAACACGCGCATCGACTTCACCCTCGACGCGGCTGCTGACGTGACCTTCGAGGTGACCAGCATGACCGGTGCCATCGTGCGCCGCATGGACATGGGCGTCCAGCCCGCCGGTACCCAGCGTGCCGTCCTCGACCTCGAGGGCCTCACCGCCGGCATGTACACCTACACCATCATTGTGGACGGCGCCCGCGCCACCCGCAAGCTGGTGATCAAGTAATTCAAGCGTTCATCGTTTGCGAGAGAGGGGGGCTTCAGGCCCCCCTTTTTCGTGCCCAATGGCGCCGTGCAACGGGAATCGACAGAGACGGGTTATTTTGCCGACCCAATTCACATCATGAAGCACATCTTTACCTTGGCCGCCTGCGTGTTGGCCTTCCAAGTCTCCGCCCAATTGGCCACGGAATTGCCCCGCAAGGCCACAGAACAGGAGCTCGAAACGAGCCGCCTCCTCGGATTGGAGGAAATTCTCCGCGCCGAGGCCAACGGCCTTCGTGGCGGTGGTGATTCCACCTTGATCTTCTTCTACGAGGACTTCAACAATGGTCTGGCAGGCAACAATGGGTACGGTGCCCTGACGGTCGAGGACAGCAGCCCGGATGTGACCATCTGGCAGTACGTGGACGCCGCAGGTGACGGATACTACCAAGACGCCACGGCTTCCGGCGTGCAGCCCCCAGCTGGGGAGTTCAGCACCAACATCGGCGGTCTCAACAGCGAGACGGCTGACAACGGCTGGATGATCTTTGACTGCGACTACTACAACACCCCGATTGCCAGTGGCGTGGAGGACACCGAGGGCTTCCTCAACCTCCCGACCTTGGACATGACCGACCTCGAAAGCGTGGTCATCAGCTGGGACCAATACCTCCGCTACTGCTGCTACCCTTACCTGCCGATTTTTGTGGAGGTGAGTGTGGACGGTGGTGCGAACTGGACCTCGTTTGAGGCGGGCGGCACGTTCATTCCGTCTGCCAACTCCGCCAGTGCCAATCCCTTGGTCACCAGCCTCGACATCAGCTGCGCTGCAGCGGGTGAGGCCGCAGTGGACATCCGTTTCGCTTACCGCCAGAGCCCAATCGTCGGGAACGGCTACAGCCACTACTACTGGGGCATCGACGACATCCGCATCGAGGCCAACCCCGTTGCCAACGACCTCGAGCTTGTGCAGTTGACCAATGGCGATGTGTATTTCCTCTTCGAGTACCGCGTGACCCCGATGGAGCAGGCCATTCCTGAGGCCGACGGTGGTGTGCTGGCTGGCGTGTTGTACCGCAACACCGGTTTCGCCGACCAGGAGAACTGCGTGGTGACCGTGGAAGTGCTCGACGACATGGGCACCGTGCTCAGCACGACCACCACCGACCCGTTCACGGCGCCCTCTTTCGCCAACAACGACAATTGCCCGGCCAATCCTCAGGACACCCTGTACATCGAGACGGGTTGGGAGCCGGAAACGGAAGGCCTCTACACGTTGCGCGCGACCATGACCAGCGACAGCATCGCCGATGCCGGCACACTGGAGGTGGACATGGAGTACACGGAGTGCGAATTCGGCCACGACAACCCGACCACCCTCGATGTGGAACTCGGACCGCGCTTCGACGATGAGAGCGACTTCTACGAGCCCACCGGTTACGGCAACCGTTTCACCTTCCACAATGAGGGGACGACTGTCTATGGATTGGCTGTGGCCTTTGGCCCGAGCACAGGCACGGGAATCGACTTTGAGATCCGGTGGATCGACCAGGACCCTGAGGTGGGCCTGAGCGACTCCCCTTACGAGTTCGCGGAATTCACCTCGGACGCCAACTGGGCCGGCACTGCCGACAACCCGGTGTACTATCCGCTCGCCTTCGAAGACGAGATTGAAGTGTCCGTGGATGGACTGGCTTCCCCCGGCTTCTACGCAGGTTGCGTGGTCACGGAGTTCGACTACGATGATTTGCAGTTGACCGTCCTCGGCAACGGCAACAGTGACACCGACAACAGCACATTGGTTTACCAGCAGGCCGGAAGTGGTGAGTTTGTTTGGTTCACCTCGCAGACGGCCACCCCAGCGGTTCGTCTGATCACTTGTGAGGTGGTGAGTGTCGACGTGCTCGGTGCCTACAATGGCGTTCACCTCCAAGGCAACTACCCCAACCCGACCAACGGAGAGACCCGCTTCACCTTCACCTCCGATTGGGGAGGGGACTTCATGATCGAGCTCCGCGATTTGCAGGGCCGTGTGGTCGACCTCATCGACCTCGGGGCCCGTCCGGCTGGCGAGCACACTGTGGTCTATGACGCTTCTGCGTTGGCAGACGGCATGTACACGTACTCCCTGCTCACCGGCGATGCCCGCGTGACCAAGAAGATGCGCGTCCAACACTGATTTCGCGTCGACAAGACGTGGGCGGCCCGCTCCCTGCATGGGGGGCGGGCCGCTATCTTTCGGGCCCATGGCAAACACAGCAGGTGGAGGTTGGAAAGGCCGT
>CBFHWV010000010.1:0-8388 GCA_965659565.1 uncultured Flavobacteriales bacterium | reverse complement strand
TCTGTGGCCGGGACTGCCCCAGTATTTCTGCAAGACGTCGGGCACCACCTCTGGCGCCAAGTACATCCCGCTGACGGCGGACAGCCTGCCGAACCACATCGGCGCGGCGCGGCGGGCGCTGCTCCACCATGTCGCCCGCACGGGCAGTGCGGAGTTTGTCGGAGGCAAGATGATTTTCTTGCAGGGCAGCCCGACCTTGACCGACACCGAGGGCGGTGTCCCCCTTGGCCGACTCAGCGGCATCGTGGCACACCACATTCCGTCTTATTTGCAGCGCAACCGCCTGCCATCCTGGGAGACGAACACCATCGACGACTGGGAGGAAAAGGTCGACGCCATCGTCCGGGAGACGGCCGGGGAGGACCTGCGGCTGATCAGCGGGATTCCCTCTTGGGTGCAGATGTACTTCGAGCGCTTGCTGGAATACACGGGCAAGGCCAATGTCCTCGAGGTCTTCCCGAATTTCTCGCTCTTCGTCTTTGGCGGGGTGGCCTATGCGCCATACGCCGACCGGTTCCGGGAGCTCATTGGCGGCGACGTGCCGCGCGTGGAGACGTATCCGGCCAGTGAGGGCTTCCTCGCCTACCAGGACGGAGAGCCGGGCGAGGGGCTGTTGGTGAATGCGGACGACGGGCTGTTTCTTGAGTTCATTCCCGCGGACGAATACGGAAAGCCCGATGCCCGACGCTTGGGCTTGGGAGAGGTCGAAATGGGGGTCAACTACGCTGTGGTGATCACCTCCAATGCCGGACTCTGGGCGTATGACATCGGCGACACCGTTCGCTTCGTGTCGCTCGCGCCAGCCCGCGTGCTCGTGACAGGGCGCATCAAGCATTTCACGAGTGCCTTCGGAGAGCATGTCATCGCCGAGGAGGTGGAGGGGGCCATGGCCAAGGCCGTGGCCGACCAAGGAGGCCAGGTGGTGGAATTCCACGTGGCCCCGGAGGTGAATCCTGCCGATGGGTTGCCCTACCATGAATGGTTCGTGGAGTTCGCGGAGGTTCCGTCGGACCCGGAGGCCTTTGCACAGGCGCTCGACGCCGAGCTGCAGGCCCGCAACCCCTATTACCGGGACCTCATTTCTGGATCGGTGTTGCGCATGGCGGTGCTGACCCCGCTGCCTCATGGGGCTTTCCATGATGCCATGGCCCGCCTGGGCAAGCTCGGAGGGCAAAACAAGGTGCCGCGCCTGGCCAACGACCGGGCGATGGCCGAACAGCTTCTGGGCCATGGCTGACCGCAGAACCTACATCGTCGGCGTGGTCGGGGGCAGTGCTTCCGGCAAGGGCACCGTGGTCGACCGGTTGCTGCGCCATTACGGAGAGCGGGCCGCGGTCTTGCGCATGGACGACTATTACCGGCCCATCGGAGAGGTCCCGCGTGATGGGGAAGGCGAGCCCAACTTCGATGTGCCGGGCGCCTTGGCGCTGGATCGGTTAGCGAAGGATCTCGACCAACTCAAAGCGGGCCGGGATCTGCACATCCAGAGCTACACCTTCAACCAGCCCGGGGTCGAGCCGGAGCCGCTTCACATTCCCGCGGTGCCCGTGGTCTTCCTCGACGGTCTGTTCATGCTCCACGACGAAGGGGTCCGGACCCGCCTGGACCTGTCCGTTCTCGTGCATGCCACACCCGAACGCCGGTTGGCCCGGCGCATGGTTCGGGACCAGGCAGAGCGGAGCCTGACGCCGGACATCATCCAGTACCAATGGGACCGCCACGTTCGCCCCGGGGACCTCACCTATCTCGAGCCCGTGCAACATTTCGCCGACGTGGTGGTGGACAATGACCGCGACGTGCCCATTGACCTGACACCCGCACTCACCGCCATCGACATCCTTCTCTACGACTGACGCCATGAAATTCTTCACCCTGCCCACCTGCAAGACCTGCCAGCGCATCGACGCCGACCTTCAGCCCGCCGCGTGCGGGGCCGAAATCCGCGACATCAAGGCCTCCGGCATCACAGCTGAGGAAGTGGACGCCATGAAGGCCCATGCTGGCAGCTATGAGGCCCTGTTCAGCCGGCGGGCCATGAAGTTCCGCTCCATGGGCCTGGCCGACATGGACCTCGGGGAGGCCGATTACCGGCGCCTCATCATCGAGGAGTATACCTTCTTGAAGCGCCCGGTATTGCTGACGGACGACGCCGTCTTTGCCGGTTCCGCCAAGGCGTCCGTGGAGGGCGCCCGCGCCGCATTGAACGGCTGACCTGCTTTTCCCAGCCCCATTCCACCTGTGAAGCGCCTGCTTGCCCACCTCGCCCTGGCCGTTGTGGCCTTGACCTACGGGGGGAATTACCTCGTGGCCAAGGGGCTCATGCCGGACCTCGTCGGCCCCAGTGGATTCATCGTGTTGCGCGTGACCGGGGCGTTGTTGCTCTTCGGCATCCTGTACCTCCTCCGGCTGGAAAAGGTGGACCGCAAGGACCTGACGCGGATGGCCTTCTGTGGCTTGACGGGGGTGGGCATCAACATGCTGCTTTTCTTCAATGGCCTGAGCGAAACGAGTCCCGTGAATGCGAGCCTCATCATGACGGTCAATCCCATCTTGGTGCTGTTGGCCAGCTCGGTCGCCTTGGGCATGCCCATTGTGCGGAGAAGGCTGTACGGCGTCATCCTCGGGGGCATCGGTGCGGCGGCCATTTTGGTGTGGAGCAGTGCCGGGACCAAGGTGCACGCCACCTGGCAGGGCGACCTGATGATCCTGCTCAATGCCACGAGTTACGCCTTCTACTTGGTGGCCGTGAAGCCGCTGATGGCGAAATACCGCCCCCTGACCGTGATCACGTGGGTCTTTTTGTTTGGGTGGCTCTTCTCTACGCCCATCGGATGGAACCAGGCGATGGCCATCGATTGGTCGGTGTTCGGGCCACGCGAATGGGCCGGCATCGCTTACGTGGTCGGGGCCACGACGTTTCTCGTTTACCTGCTCAACATCTTTGCACTGCAGCAGCTTCCGCCCACGGTGGTGAGCGTCTACATCTATCTCCAGCCGCTGCTGGCGGTGTTGCTCAGCATGGCGCAAGCGACGTGGGGGGGGACCGATTACATGGTGGACACCGGCTGGCCGCTGTGGGTCTTCGGGGCCTTCATCTTTTTCGGGGTGTATCTCGTGGGAAAGCCGGTCAAGGCAAAGCCCGCGGAGGCTTAATTTGACACCATGCCCATTGCCCAGCCCTTCAACCTCACCGCTTGGATCGAGGAGCACCGCGACCTGCTCAAGCCGCCGGTCGGCAACAAGAACCTCTACGTCGACAGTGGCGACTACATCGTGATGATCGTGGCTGGCCCCAATGCGCGGAAGGATTACCACTACAACGAGACCGAGGAGCTGTTCTACCAATTGGAAGGACACATCACGGTTCGCATTCAGGAAGACGGCCAGGCCGTCGACATGAAGCTGGGCCCCGGCGACATGTACCTGCACCCCGCCAAGGTGCCGCACAGCCCCATGCGGGAAGCCGGTTCACTCGGCCTCGTGATTGAGCGCAAGCGGGCAGGCAGCGGCATGAAGGATGGCCTGCTCTGGTTCTGTGACCACTGCAACCACAAGCTGCACGATACGTATTTCGAATTGCGCGACATCGAACAGGATTTCCTGCCCCGCTTCCGGGAATTCTACGGCAGCGAGGACCTGCGCACCTGTGACTCCTGCGGCGAGGTGCTTCCCACCGACCCTCGGTTTGTCGATGCGGACTGAAAACAACCATCACTGCAGATTTCGCGTTTCCCCCTTGCTTCTCCACGATTCCATGAGATTTTCTGCCCTGCTTTGTCTGATGGGGATGGCTGCCTGTGCCATCGCCCAGCCCCTCCTTGTCAATGGCGACGTTTGCCTGGACGTCGAGGTGGTGGCCCTTCACAACGAGGGCCCGCTCGAGGGCATGACCACCTATCGGTTGTACGCCACATTGCCTGGCCCACAGGACATCGTGACCACGGTGTTCGGGGATGTGCAGAATCCAACGGCATTGGTGACCACGACGGAGTGGTACCAGAATGAGAACGGGGGTCAATTTCCCTGCGCCAACAACCCGCTGTTGTTTGACCTGTTCCCCGAATTGCCCTTCGACAGTTGGTTGACGTTGGGGATCGACGGCCCGCCCGTGGCGGCGGATGGGGAGGAGTGTCCCCAGGTGGTGATGAGCACCGGAAGCCCGTTTGCGACGGAGTTCGAGAACGGCCAGAGCTTTGTCATCGATGACGTCATCGGCAGCGCGTGGTTTGTGGTCCCGTCCAACACCAATGGCCTGCCCGACGAGGATGGCCGCGTTTTGCTGGCGCAGTTGACCACCGACGGAGACATCGATGGGGTGTTGTACTTGCAAATCCTGCCTGGCGGGGTGGGCACGTTGGCCGAAATCGTGGAGTTGCATCTCTACGGCGACTGCGATGCCATCACGCCGAACCAATGCCCCGAGGAGATCGCGGCCGTGCAGCTCGAGGGCTGCGACTGGGGCTTTGAAGTGTCGGATTTTCAGCCGGGCGAGTCGGCCACTTGGTTCTTCGGTGATGAAGTGACCGATGGGGGCCATTACGCGGAATACACGTTTGGTGGAGATGGAGAATACGTGGTGGGCGTGACGTTCGCGTCTGACCTCTGCCCGGAAGGCGTGGACCTCGAGACCTCCGTTGTCGTGGAGGGATGCAGTGCTCCGGATTGTGGGCTGGCATTGAACGTGGAGTGGACCGAAGACAGCATCATCACCGTGATCCCTGTGGACCATCCCGAGGGCGTGGAGTTGGTGTTCTCGCTCAATGGAGAGGTGATCCAGGAAGGGGGCACATCGGTGACCTTGCCAGAAGGGACGGTGTCCTCGCCCTGGCAAGTGTGTGTTCAGTATGTCTCTGCAGATTGTCCGGAGGGCGTGGTGTCCTGTACCGGGTCGCTGGACTACGAGCCGAGTTGTCCCGATGAGATTTGGGTCGGCGGTGCCGAGTGCGAATACATTCTGAGCATTTGCGATTACACGGAAGGAGAGCAGGTGTTCTGGGAATTCAGCGACGGCACGACGGCCGAAGGCCACTTCACCTGGCACAATTTTCCGGAAGACGGGGTGTACGAAGCGTGTGCCACGTATGTGAGCCCATCCTGCCCGGACACGACGGTGTTGTGCACGGCGGTAGAGGTGACGGGTTGCGAACCGGTAGAATGCGAGCTGGACATCGTGGTGGAGTGGACGGACCCTGAAGCGGGCTGGGCCTTGCTCATCGCCGATGGGGCGCCAGAGGGCGCCGTGGTCGAATGGTTCAACGAGGACGGGGACTTGATCGCCACGGGGGAAGTGGCCGACCTCGTCGATGTGGGCGGCGTCATCTGTGCAGCATACGAGACGCCGGAGTGTCCGATGGGGGTCGAGGCCTGTGTCGAATTGGAACCGTGGGAGCCGGCAGAATTCGAGTGCGGCATGATTGTCGAAGCGGCGCAAGGCGCCGACGGGAGCTGGACCCTGACGGCGGTGGTGGACTCCGTTCCAGGGGAAGATTTCATTTGGACCTTGTCCGATGGGTCCATCCTGTACGGCCAAGAGGTGAACCACTTCTTTGCCACAGGTTCGGAGATCGAAACGGCCTGTGTGACGGCCACGTTTTACGCGTGCGAAGAGGTGTTGACCGAGTGCGTGGACCTCGACAATGTCACCGAGGGCTTCTGCGAGGAAGTGGAAGTGGTCCTCGATGGGGAGACTGTGGCGGACTTGCTGGCGGGTCTGGAGATGGCCTGGACCCTGGTTGGGGATGCCTTTGACCTGGATGGCGACATGAGTTTGGACCCTGCGGAGGGCGAATTGGGCACGTTGGTGTTGTGCTTGCCACCGGGTTGTTATGGCATGTCCTTCGACATGCAAGGGGTTCCCGGACTGGAAGGATTGCCCGGCATGACCTTGTCGCTGGCAGTGGGAGAGGAAGAAGCGGTGCTGGTGGACTTGGCGGTACTCGAAGACTTGATCGAGCTGGAATTTGGCGTGCAGACCGATTGTGGGGCGATTGTGATGGAGACCGCGACGCCGTTGAACGGCCTGTCCTTGTACCCCAACCCGGCCGAATCCTGGATGCAAGTGCAATGGCCAGGAGCCCCGCAGAGCGGGAGGTTGCAGTGGGCCCTCCGGGATGCCACAGGCCGCATCGTGGACCGGGGAACCTCTCCGTCGCCGCAGTGGAAAGTGGACCTCGAAGCGCTGCCCACCGGGGCCTACTTGTTGGAGGTCAGTGACGGAGTGACGCTCCAAGCGGGCCGGGTGATGGTCGCCCGCTGAGGACGGCCTATTTTCGCGGGAATCCGGCGTGTTCGGAGTCCGGCTGATCGGGCTCCTGCATCGCCGGGAGATCTTGCGTCCGCATGAACTATAAGCGTCTGAATGACTATACCGGATGGGCTGTGTGGCTGGTGGCCACCATCGTCTATCTCCTGACCATCGAACCGACCGCCAGCTTCTGGGATTGCGGGGAGTTCATCGCCTCTGCCTACAAGCTCGAGGTCGGACACCCCCCGGGCGCCCCGATGTTCATGCTCATCGCCCGCCTCTTCTCCATGTTCGTCCCGGCGGTTTACGCGGCCACGGCGGTCAACGTGATGAGCGCGATGGCGAGTTCGTTCACCATCCTTTTCCTGTTTTGGAGCATCACCCACCTGGCGCAGAAGCTCAGCATGACGCGCTGGACCGAGGGCCAGACCGAGCCGACATCCGCCCAGCGCCTCGCCATCCTCGGCAGCGGCGCCGTGGGGGCCTTGGCCTACACCTTCAGCGACAGCTTCTGGTTCAGCGCCGTCGAGGGCGAGGTCTACGCCTTGAGCTCCCTGTTCACCGCGCTCGTCTTTTGGGCCATCCTCAAGTGGGAATCCCGCGCCGAAGAGCCCGGCAACCTCCGTTGGATCGTGCTCATCGCCTATTTGATGGGCCTGTCCATCGGCGTCCACCTCCTCAACCTCCTGGCCATCCCGGCCATTGTGGCGGTCTATTACTTCAAGCGCAACGACTTCAAGTGGCCCACGTTCATCGGTGCGTTGGCCCTGTCGCTCGCCCTCTTGCTGTTTGTGCAGTACGGCTTGATTCAAGGCTTCGTCAAGCTCGCCGCCCGCTTTGAGCTGGCCTTCGTCAACAGCATGGGTTTGCCCTTCAATTCGGGCGTTGTCGCATACCTCCTTCTCGTCGCCGGCCTGCTGGTCGGGGCACTCTGGTACAGCCGCAAGCGCGGGTGGTGGCAGCTCAATGTGGCCGCCCTGTCGGTGGCGATGATCCTCGTCGGATACAGCACGTTTGCCCTCATCGTGGTGCGTTCCGCGGCCAACCCGCCGATGGACGAGAACAACCCGGAAAACCTCTTTGCCTTGCTCGCCTACCTCAACCGTGAGCAGTACGGCGACCGCCCCTTGGGATCCGGCCAATATTGGAACTCGCCCAACGACCAGCAGAACCCGTACAACGACGGGAACGCCACCTATTTCCCGAGCCACAGCGTCTACAAGCAGCGCGGGGCGACCCGCACCCGGGTGGCCACATTCCGGGAGAAGTTTGCCGCTGAGAAGTATGTCGCCGAGAACGAAGGCAGCTTCAGCATCAGCCAGGAATACGTCGACAGTGGGGAGAAGCGCAATGGCCTGCCCAACTACGACAGCCGGTACACCATGGTCTTCCCTCGGATGTACTCGAGCCAGGCCAACCACATTCGGGAATACAAGCGCTGGTCCAACTACAAGGGCTGGAATGAGACCGTGGCCTTCGTGAGTCCGGTGGATGGTGTGGAGCGGGATGCGGCCGCATTTGAGTTGCACCTGTCGTCCCGCATCCTGGGAGGGCAGATGGAGAAAAACGAGTTGTCGCGCACCCTCAACAACCTCTACCGCTCCTTTGACCAGCGTTTCGGCGCCAAGTTTGAGGTCCGGAGCGGAACTGAAATCATCGTGGGTCGCGGCGATGAAGCCCGGTTGGCCGATTTGACCAACGCCGAAATCCGGCGCACGCTGGCCCAGATGATGGTCGATGACCTGTCGCAGGGCCTCAGCCGAGGGCGCTCCTACGCCCAAGGGTTGCAGCGCACCCTCAACGGTTTGGAGCAGCAGGTTCGCGCCGGCACCCAGAGGGCCAATCGGACCCGCTCTTCCGAAGACATTCGGGAGGTGCAACGCCTGCAAGGTCAGGCCGATCGGTACCACGAGTTGCTCGTCCCGTCGCAGGCCGAAAACCTGCGCTTCTTCACCCGCTACCAAGTGGGCTGGATGTACCTGCGCTACTTCATGTGGAACTTCTCCGGCCGTCAGAATGACACCCAGGGCCACGGGGATTTCCTGGAAGGCAATTGGGTGTCGGGTGTGGACTTCATCGACGCAGAGCGCCTCGGCAGCCGCGACCACATTCCGCCGCACCGCGCGGCAGACAAAGGGCACAAC
>CBFHWV010000009.1:39362-42429 GCA_965659565.1 uncultured Flavobacteriales bacterium | reverse complement strand
GCGTCCGAAGCCGAGTCCGGGATGGCCCTGCTCGATGCGGCATTGGCCCTGCAAGGCGAACTGGGCATCGGGCTCAACGGGCAACACTATGTGAGCGGCTACTCGCAAGGCGGACACGCCGCCATGGCCATGGCACGCCGGATGCAGGAGGACCCCGACGCCGGTTACCCATTGGCGGGCGCTGCGCCCATGAGTGGGCCTTATGACATGTCCGGCACCCAACTGCCGATGGGGTTCGCCGAAACGCAATATTCCAATCCAGCCTACCTCGCTTACACGCTGCTCGCTTGGCAGCAGACCTACGGCAACCTCTTCGTCGACCTCGGAGAAATTTTCCAGACGCCCTATGCGTCGGGACTGCCCGCCCTCTTTGACGGGGAAACCGAGGCGGAGGTCATCAACGACTTTTTGGCCGGCCCAACCGCCGACATCGTGCAGCCCGGCGCACTGGAGGGCCTCATGGCGGAAGACCACCCCTTCTTTGCCGCCGCCCAAGACAACGATGTGTATGCCTGGGTGCCAGAGAGCCCGGTCCAATTGTACTACTGCACGCAGGACGAGCAGGTCTTTTATGACAACGCACTGGTCGCCGAGACGTGGATGACCGGCAATGGCGCCGCGCAGGTCACCACCGTGGATGGTGGACCGCTGAACCATGGGCAATGCGCGCTGCTGGCCATCCTCGGCGGAACGGTGTGGATCAACGAACAAGCGGACTTGTGCAATCCAACTTCGGTGGACGCTCCCCCAGCGCAGGCGCTCAATTGGACAACCGATGCCGGGCTCTGGCGCATCCAAGGCCTGAGTCCAGGTCAAGGCTGGTCCCTCTTTGGTCTGGATGGCCGCCTGATTCAACAAGGCGTGGCCTCCTCTTCCATCCTGGAGCTGCCCGCACGTGAGCCTATCTGCCTCTTTGTCACAGGCAACGGGCAACGTGCGCGATTGGTGAGGCACTGACGATTGTCATCGGATGGCCCAACCACCGTCATGTTGAAAGGCAGAAAAGGAGCGGATGTTTGACCTGTCAACACACCCAAACCCCCTCTGTCATGAACCAGTTCCTCTCCTCCGCCTTCGCCGCCGCCTTGATGTTCACCGCTTCCGTCGCATTGGCACAGCCCGGAACCACTTTCGCCGAGCTGCCCCATGTGACCCCCACATCACACGAGTACAACGCGCCCATCCCGGCCGCATCCAAAACGACATTTTCGCAAGCCACTTACACAGTGCAAGCCGTGGTCATTCCGGAGTCCTTGGTGTATCGGCCCGAACAAGAGCGGACCCTCCGGGCCAGTGCGGCCACCAAGCAGGCGGCGATGACCCGGATCAAGCAGATGATCGACGGCATCGGCGTTTCCGTCCGGGTGGTCAGCTTGGAATTCATCCAAACGCCGAATTCCTGAGTATCCCGGATTCCACGCAGCACGCGACCCAAAACGCACTACGCCGTCCCTTTTCAGGGGCGGCGTTTTTATTCCCGCTCTCCCTCGGGCCCCAGCCTTCGGGTGCCCCACATGAGGCCGGCCTGCAACAGAAGCAGCACCAGAGCGAGCACCGCCGCGAGGACTTCGTGGGCCACTGCGCTCCAATCTTCGAGGGAAAAACTGAGTCGGAGAATGATGGTGGCGATGACGAATCCCGAATTCCGCAGGATCAATCCGTAATCGCTGAGGTACCGCAACGACGTCACCAACAAGATGACATCCACGAAAATGAGGGCCGTAAAGAAGTCGCTGTAGAAGACGGAATTCGGGTCAATGGGCTCCAACCTATTGCCCCCGGCGTACCCCACCAAGTCGGTGAACCACTGGCCGAAGCTCCACAGCGCCATGACGCCCAATGCGATGCACAGCATGGCCGCCAGATGGCGCTTGAACCTCACGAATCGGGCCAACTCCCGCTCTTCCATCCTGGCTTTGCGCCGGGGCAGGATTCGGTAGAACCCCACCAAGGCTCCCGCCAACAATACCGCTCCCACGATGTGGGGAAAAAAGGGGTCATTCCAGGGCATGACCTCGCCCTTTCCGGCGGTTTCCTGCAAGACGGACAGGTCCCGAAAGACGGAACGGATTTCGATCAAAGACACGATCTCCAACTGCTTTCCCATAGACCTGGCGAAAGACGCGGGCAGGTGGTAAACCAGCAGGTACACCTCTGCAACGAGAATGGCAGAAAAGGGGGTGTACAGAATGTGAAGGGGGTGGCCAAAGAGGGACTCCGGCATCTGAAATGGCAGCCATCCCAATTCGTGCACGGCATACAGGGCCGCGTGCAGTAGAAACAGCGTCAAAGAAATGCGGACCAAACTGTGTTCTACGGCCTTGCGCGCAGCAGGGCTCAGCAATACCTCCGAGAGGTCATCGAGACGTTGAAGGAGGACAGTCAATCTCGTTCGGCTGCACCGGTCCAGATTTCCCAGGCGGCGTCCGCTTGCAGTTGCAACATCGAAACCCCATTCAAAGTTCTGGCGCCCAATGAAGAAGCCGCTTTCAGCAAGGCCGTCTCGACCGGATTGTAAATCAGATCGATGACGAAGTGGCCTTCATGAATGCCATCCAACGCCCCCGGCGGCAGGGGCGGCATGGCGCCTTCGTTGGGGTGCATGCCCACTGGCGTGCAGTTCACGAGAAGCGGCACCGCAGCCACCCCTTCCCGGCTCAATTCCGTGTACCCCACGTCCCCCTCTCTATGGGGTGACCGGCTGACCTGGGTGACCGCAATGCCGATGTCGCGAAGGACATGGACCACGGCGGCTGCCGATCCGCCGGTCCCCAAGACGAGGGCGCGGTCGTGTCGGCCTTCCAGAAATGGGGCGATGGCGCGGCGAAATCCAACGGCGTCCGTGTTGTGTCCAATTCGGCGCCCGTCCGCCGTGAAGGCGATGGTGTTGACCGCGCCAATGGCTTCGGCTTCTGGACTGAACCCATCGAGCCACCGCATCACGGCCTGCTTGTGTGGCACGGTCACGTTCATCCCTGACCAGTTCCGGCTGTTCCAGAGTTCGGGCAAGCCTTGGATGTTGGGCACGTCGTGCAGGGTGTACCGACAATCCTCGACGCCTTGTGCC
>CBFHWV010000009.1:34206-39262 GCA_965659565.1 uncultured Flavobacteriales bacterium | reverse complement strand
CCCATTTTTCGGAGAAATAAGTCGCCGACCAGCTGTGCGCCACAGGGTGGCCAATCAAACCGAAGTGACGGAGTTCAGACATGCGCTTTGTCTTGCCCCAATCTGGACAACAAGGTCACGGCCGCAGCTCCAAGAATGGCGCACAGCAAGGCCCCCCACCATTGCGGCTCGGGGTGTGCCTCCGGCCATACGTTGTACTGTAGAAATTCCGGGCGCCCATCAGAGTGGGTGAACAACAACTCCGCGTTGGCCTTCCAAGGCCACAGCTTGCGCAAGGATCCCAACAAGAATCCGCTCAGCAGTGCCATCGCCAGCACACGGTGCCGCCTGAACACCCATCCCAGTCCTTTGCTGAATCCGAGCAAGCCACACAGCGCACCGCCTGCAAAAGCCCCGACCCGAACCACGTCCAGCCCTTTCAGCGCCCCAATCACCGCGGTGTAGGCGCCCAAGAGCACGAGCACAAATGAGCCACTGATGCCCGGCAGGATCATGGCGCAAATGGCCAAGGCCCCCGAGACGAACAAAAACCAAGGCGCATCGCTCTGCACGAGCGGAGGGAGTCCCGTCAACCACCACGCCACGCCAGTGCCCGCAACGAGCATGCCGATGACAGCCAAGCTTCGCCTGTCGTCAGGGCTCACCGACTTGAGCATGATCGGAATGCTGGCGGCCACCAATCCAAAAAAGAAGGCCCACAACAACACCGGCTCCGCTTCAAGAAGGTGGTGGAGCAACCCGGCCAAAAGGACGACAGCGGTGCCGATGCCCCCGGCAAGGGCGGCCAGAAAACCCAGGTTGTACTGGCGCCACGCAGCGACGGGCCCTTCTCTCCATGCGCACCGCACGGTGCCGATTCCAAGCTCGCCGATGGTGGTCAGAAGTTCCTCGTAGATCCCGGCGATGAAGGCCACTGTGCCGCCACTGACCCCCGGGACGAGGTCTGCTGCGCCCATGGCCATGCCGCGAAGCCCGAGGCCCAGCCAGGCCTTTGCATCACGGCGCGCCATCGTCAAGCCACCTCCATCGAGGCGTCCACTTGGTCGGCCCAAGCCTGAGCGCCTCCTTTGAGGTTGTGCAAATGGTCCATGCCGAACTTTTCCTGCAAGGCCATGATGACCGCAGCGGACCGCGCTCCAGAACGGCAATGGATGACCACGGGAATGCCCTCCTGTATCTCCCCATGACGCGCCAGAATGTCGCCCATGGGAATGTGGGTGCCTCCGAGGTGTCCAGCTTCACGCTCGTGCGCCTCGCGCACGTCAATCAGCTGATGCGCCTTGCCTTCGTCCCTCCAAGCCTTGAGCTCGAGCACCTCCAGTTCCTTCATGACTCCGGATCCACTTCTTGGGGCACCACCCCTTGCTTGAGCTCCTCGGGGAGGAAATGGAAGAAGGTGTCTCCCCGCAGTCCCACACGCAGACATTCCAGAGGAATAAGGTCGTTTGGTGCGATGTTGCCGAGGTTGACATTGCAGCCAAACTGCTTGATGAACCACACCTGCTGCGGCTTTTTGGGGGCTTCCCAGAGGATGTCCTCCAAGTTCACTTGGCTCAAAATCTTGCGGATCAGCTGGGTGTGGGCCGAACCATTGGGACGGTAGATGCCCACCGTGCCGCTTTCCCGGGCTTCGGCGATCACCTTGACCGAACCGGCGTCGAGTTCATCCCGCATCATCTTGATCCACTTCGCAGGCGAAATGAGAATGCCTTCTTCTTTGGAGCCGACCTCAGACAGGACCTTGAAGTCCTTGGAAAGGCGATGGATGAGCTCGCATTTGTATTGGGAATCAATCACCATGGAGCCATCGCTGATCTCCAGGCATCCGATGCCCATGTTGTCAATGAACTTGAGGTAATCGTCCAACGCGTCCCGAACGAGGAAGGCCTCAAACAAGGTGCCTCCGCAGTAGACATCCATGCCCGCATCGCGGTACAGCTTGACCTTTTCCTTGAGGTTGGGGGTAAACAAGCTGGTTCCGAAGCCGAGCTTGAGGAAGTCCACGCGGTCTTCCGCGACGCTGATCAAGTCTTCGGCCTGTCTCAGGCTCAAGCCTTTGTCCATGACCATGGTCAGGCCATGGGTGCGCGGAGCGCGGGTGCGCTCGGGCAAATGGGGCAGGGGAAAATTCATTGGGCAGTTTTGGTGTTCAGCACGACGTGTGCGAAGGTCGCATCCTGCTGGACCTCCGGAAACAGTTCGGCCACAGTGGCGCACAAATCCGGGGCAGAGCGCAGGGCGGTGTCCAGCAACAGGAATGCGCTTTGGTGGCGTCCTGTGCTGTACAGGCTGATGAAGGTGCGTGCCGTCACCAGCGGGTCGCTCTTGGCCGATTCCGGAACCTCTTCCAGCAATTCCAGGGCATCTTCATGACACTCTGCAGCCTGGAGGTTGGATGCGGCTTCCAAATGGACCTCCAGGTTTTGGGGCTCGAGACGAAGGGCGTTGGCATAGATGAGGGCCGCCTCATCATGCATGCCGATTTTCTTCAGAATCCCGCCAAGGAGAAGGTGGTACTCGACATTGGTGGGCTCCAACTCCATGGCCCGTTCGAAGCATTTGAGGCTGGCGGCCCACTCTTGGCGCATTTCCGCCACCACACCGAGGCCGACATGGGCGTCTGCGAATTCGCCATCGAGTTCCAGCGCACACTGGTAGTAATCCGTGGCCTCCGTCAGCTTCCCCATCCGCTCCATGCACTCGCCCATCAGGGTGTACGTGTTGGCTTGGGGCGCATCCATGAGGATGGATTCCCGGTAGCATTCCAAGGCCTGGGTGTAGTCCTCCATCATCGTGAGGGCCGCGGCCTTTTGAAGCAGAGCAGGGCTGAATTCCTCGTCGATCGCCAATGCGTAACCATAGGCATCCACAGCTTTGGCGTGCTCACCAATGCGCTGAAGGGCGTTGCCGAGGTTGTACCACCCCGGGCAGCTGTATGGCTCGGCGTCGAGAAAGCCCTCAAACGCCTGGACCGCTTCTTGGTGGCGGCCTGTCGTCTCAAAGCAGAAGCCCAATTCGTGGAGGGCAGTCTCGTTTTCGGGGCTCTCCGCCAACGCCTCCTCCAGCACAGCAATGGCATGGTTCCAATGCCCCATGTTCTCGTACTCGAGCGCGATGTCGATGTACAGGTCTCCCCGGTACATCCTCTCCCCCAAGTCGAGGGCTTTGCGGTAATGATGGATGGCCTCCGTGTGACGTTCTGTCTGTGCAAACAGCGTCGCAAGCGTCAAGTGAATCTCGTCATTGGACGGCTCGAATGCGAGCAGGTTCTGGAGCCGTTGGACGGCCTCTTCTACCTCTCCGGAACCGGCCATGAGTTGGGCTTCCCGCAATTGCAACGTCAAGCTTTCGGGATAGACCTGCCCCCCGTAAAGAACCACTTGCCGCGCCTGTTTGTGGCGCCCATGCTGGAGGTAGTGCTCGATGAGCGCTTCGAGTTCCACCACATCAAAAAAGGTCGACACATCGGACGCGATCATGGATTCAAATCGATCCACAATGCCGGCAATCTCTTGCGCGTCACGGTCGTTCAGTTCTTCGTCGTGCATCAGGTACTCGAAAGCTAGTTCGGGTTCTCGCCCGGCCTCCAGCCTCTTCTCTTGGTTTTTGAACACCCCGAGAGGAAACTTTCCATCCGGGACAAAGATGCCCTTCAACCCCGGATGAAGCGTGAACATCCGCCTTCATTTCGTATTCGTTGGCCTCTGGACAAACGTAGCTTGGCCCCATGACGTTCATCCGCAGCATCTCGGGATTCAGAGGCACCATTGGCGGGGCCGAAGGCGACAACCTCACCCCGCCCGACATCGTGCGTTCCACACAGGGCTATGGGCTCTGGATTTTGCGCGATTTCAGCGCGACCGAAGAGCGCCCCCGGCCCGCCGTGGTCGTGGGACGGGATGCGCGGCCGTCCGGCGACATGGTGCAGCGGCTGGTCACCGGCACCCTGATGGGGCTCGGCATCGATGTCCTCGACCTCGGGCTTTCCACGACGCCCACCGTGGAGATGGCCGTGGTTGGAGAAAGCGCCCAAGGGGGCATCATCCTCACCGCATCGCACAACCCCGTTCAGTGGAACGCCTTGAAATTGCTGGACGCCCAAGGCCATTTCATTTCAGCCGAGGACGGGGCGGAAGTGATCCGGTTGTCGGAGACCCACACGGAATTCGCACCTGTAGAATCCTTGGGAACCATCGAGGAGCGCGGCGGGTGGATCGACGCTCACATCCAGGCCATCCTCGACCTCGAGTTGGTCGACCGCCAAGCCATTGCCCAGGCGGGATTCAAGGTGGCCGTCGACGCGGTTCACAGCACGGGCGGCATCGCTGTTCCGACCCTGCTCAGGGCCCTCGGCGTTGAAGAGGTCATTGAACTCTATTGCGAGCCGCACGGCCGGTTCCCGCACAATCCGGAGCCCCGGCCCGAGCACCTCACCGCCTTGTCCGCTGCTGTGGTCCAACACCAATGCCACCTGGGCATCACCGTGGACCCCGACGTGGACCGCCTCGCCTTGGTTTGCGAGGACGGCAGCATGTTCGGTGAGGAATACACATTGGTGGCCGTCGCCGACCACATCCTCGCCCACACCCCCGGCCCTGTGGTCAGCAACCTGAGCAGCACCCGGGCCTTGCGTGATGTGGCCCAGCGACATGGACAAACCCACACGGCGAGTGCCGTCGGAGAGGTCAACGTCGTAGCCGCCATGAAGGAAGTGGGAGCCGTAATCGGTGGAGAAGGCAACGGCGGGGTCATTTACCCGACGCTGCACGCTGGCCGGGATGCCTTGGTCGGCATTGCCTTGTTCCTGACCCAATTGGCCCATGCGAAGACCACCACCTCCGCCCTTCGCGCCAGCTACCCGGACTACCAGATGGTCAAGGCCAAAATCGACCTGAATCCCGCTTGGGACGCCGACGCGCTTCTCGAAGCCTTTGCCCGTCGCCATGCGGAACTAAAGCCCCTCACCGTGGACGGCGTGAAGCTCGACCTGCCGCAAGGTTGGGTTCACCTTCGCAAATCCAACACCGAGCCCATTGTCCGGGTGTATGCGGAAGCC
>CBFHWV010000009.1:478-34106 GCA_965659565.1 uncultured Flavobacteriales bacterium | reverse complement strand
GGAACCGAAGCGGACAACATGGCCCTCCATGCAGCCGTGGAGCAATTGGGATGTCGGCGAATCTTGACGTGCGCCACCGAACACAAAGCGGTCCTCGCCACGGCTGAACTCCTCGCCGCCAAAGACGGCATCACCATGGATCTGATTCCCTTGCTGGACAACGGCAAGGTGGACCTCTCGGTCCTGGAAAACTGGCTTTCCGATGGCACCCCGACCCTGGTTTCTGTCATGCACGGCAACAACGAGGTGGGGGTGCTGCAGGACCTTCAAGCGATTGGCGAATGCTGCCGCCGACATGGGGCCCTGTTTCACACGGACACCGTCCAAACCATGGGCCATTACCGATTGGACCTCGGTGCGCTCCCGGTGGACTTCGCCGCCTGCAGTGCACACAAACTGCACGGTCCGAAAGGGGCTGGCTTCTTGTACGTACGGGATGGGCTGCGCATTGGCGCCCACATCACCGGTGGCAGTCAAGAACGGGCCATGCGGGGCGGCACCGAGAACCTGATCGGCATCATGGGCCTGGCTGAAGCGCTGGACCAGTCTTTCAGGGACCTCGAAGGACACGAGGCCCACATCCGAGGTCTGAAGGCCCAGCTGGTGAAAGGACTTCGCGCCCACGTACCAGGGGTTCAATTCAATGCGGGCTCCGATGGAGAAGACGCCCTCTACACGGTGCTCAGCGTCAATTTTCCCGCCCATTCCAAAAACGGCATGCTCCTGTTCCTGCTGGACCTGGAAGGTGTGGCATGTTCCGGCGGGTCAGCGTGCTCCAGCGGCAGCACCCAACCCTCTCACGTGCTCTCCGGATTGGGACTGCACGACCCTGAACGAACCTCCATCCGGTTCTCCTTCAGCCGGCTGACCACGCCAGCGTGCATCGACCACGCCATCGGGGCTGTCAGTGCCATCCGAAAAGAGCCGATTCACGCCTGAACGGAACATCATCATGGTGCCGGATGACGAACGTCATTCTGTGCGGCAAGGACGCGGGGCAGCTTTGGGTCAACCCATTGCACAACCTCAACCCCCCTTGCCATGAACAATCCCATTCTCCTCCTGCCCCTGCTTCTCGTGTTGGCCATGTCCACCACGTCAGCTGACGCCCAATGCCGCCGATTCTCCAAGCAACGTGTTCTCGGGGCACTCGAAGCCGACATGATGCTGGAAAACATGACGTCGGGGGCCATCGGACGCGGCGAGACGGCCGCCACCCTTTTGCCCATTGACGCTTCTGGCACCATTGAATTGCTGATCAGCACCCACCCGGATTTGGGACGTGTGGCCTTTCGTGTGCTCGACATCGAAGGCCGCCAGCTCAGCGAAGGCGAGATCCTCGGCAGCACCGCCCGCATTTCCATGGAGGTCGAAACGGGCATCGACCTGATTGTCCACATCGAATCCGAGCAGGCCGTCGGCGCCTACACCCCCCTTGGCTGCGTGGCCATTTCCACTGCCCGAGAGCGCGACGCCACCGCAGCCATCCCCAACGAAATGGACATCCTCAGCGGGGAATGACCGACCTTTGGCGGCATGTCCGAGTCCGCCCTTTCTCCCACCGAACAGTCCGGCGCCTGGAATCAGCTCGAATCCATGTCGCCGGCTGACATTGTGGCCGCCATGGCCCAATGTGACGCAGAGGCGCAGGCTGCAGTCGCAGCCCTTGCACCGACGTTGGCCGACGCCATGGCATTGGCTTCAAGCCGCGTGCGGGAAGGCGGGCGCATCTTTTACCTCGGCGCTGGCACCAGCGGCCGGCTTGGCATTCTGGACGCCAGCGAAATCCCGCCCACGTTCGGAGTCGAAGGGCGTTTCATCGGGCTCATCGCCGGCGGAGACAGCGCCATCCGCAAAGCGGTGGAGGGGGCGGAGGACAACCGCCAAGGGGGCATCGATGACCTGGTCGCCCATCGCGCTGGCGCAGGAGATGTCGTGGTGGGCATTGCCGCCAGCGGCCGCACCCCCTACGTTCTCGGCGCCGTCGAGTGGGCGCGCGACCAAGGCATGCTGACTTTGGGGATCACATCCAACCCCGGCAGCGCCCTCGCCCGCCTCGCCGAAATCCCCCTCGTGGCCGAGACCGGTCCGGAATTCGTCACGGGCAGCACCCGCCTCAAAGCAGGCACGGCGCAAAAACTGATCCTGAACCAATTCTCCACGGGCATCATGATCCTCTGCGGACATGTCCGGGGCAGCCGGATGGTGGACATGCAGCTGGCCAACGAAAAGCTTGTGGAACGCGGCACCCGCATGGTCGCCGATGCGCTCGGCATCTCCATGGACCTCGCCCGCCCACTGTTGACCCAACACGGCTCCGTGAGAAAGGCCATCGATAATTTTGACGCCTCTGCTTGAGCGCGCCCCATGCACGACATCGAACCCTTTTACAACTGGCGAAACTTCTACATCGCCAGTGAGGACGAGCGGTCCCCGTTTCACGACCGCGTCTACAGCGAGACGCACTACACGGAGCGGATCTACAACCATTTCATCCACCCGCAGTGGGACAACATGGGCAGCACGACGCTGTTCGTCAAAATCCTCTTCGTCGACTATGACGAACGCTTTGCCATCCTCGAGTTCATCGGAGAATGGAACGACACCCTGTTCAACGATGTCATGACCCTCAAGCGCAATGTCATCGAGCCGATGATGGCGGAGGGCATCGAACGGTTCATCCTGATCGGCGAAAACGTGCTCAACTTCCACGCCAGTGACGATTGCTACTACGAGGAATGGTTCGATGAAGTGATGGAAACCGACGGCTGGATCGCACTTCTCAATTTCCGGGATCACGTGGTGGAGGAGCTCGCTTCAGCCGACGTCGATCAGTATTTCGTGCTGGGCGGCGAGCTTCAGGAAATGGGATGGCGAACGTTCAGCCCACCACAGCTTTACCGGCGCATCGAAGATTGCGTCCTGCACCGCATTGGCCAGGTCGGCTGATCACGCCCCCGCGCGGGACATGGCATACAGCATCTCGCGGGCAATCTGCGCGCAACGCTCGTCGTAGGTGTTCACCTCTTCTGGCGTGCCATCGCTCACCTTGGGGTCGACATAGGGCGTGCTGAAGCGGGCGGCCGCTCCGTAGACCAGCGGACAAGCTTTGTCCGCTTGTGAACAGGTCATGACGGCAGCAAACCCGGAGGTGGGGTTGGCGGCCGCATCATCGTACTTCTTGGAGAAGCAGATCATGGGATCCCGATCGTCGGCATACCGGACCGAATACCGGGTGTTCTCACCGATGACTGCAGGATGGATGTCCAAGCCTGACCGGCGCAATGCGGCCACGGCCCGCTCATTGAATGCCGTCACCTCTGTGCCGCCGCTGTAGGTCGTGACCACAGAGTCGAGGCCGAAGTGGTGGGCGGCAACCTCTGCCCAGACCTGCCCAAAGTGGCTTCTGCGGCTGTTGTGGGTGCAAATGAAGGTCACCTTGGCCTGTCCAGTGTCCGCGGCCGTTTGGATGAAATCGGCCAGGGCGTCCAGCTCGGTCTTGCGGGCATCCGGAATGAGGTCGAATTCAGCTGTGCGGGCGTCCACATAGCGTTGGAGGGGTGCCCACACGTCGGTGGCGGCGTCGGTGGCGGAATTCATGGCGTCTGGAGAATCTGAGGTTTCAGCAAGGCCACACCCCACGAGCATGGCAACCACGGAGAGGGGGAGCAGAACATCCAATTTCATGCCCTCAAAAATAGCGCACTCGGCCTTCCATCCGACCCCAACCTTGGCCGGCGAAGTAACTTCCGTCCATGCCCGAGAACGGACCAGATGAGCGCAGGGTACAGCCGACGGCCGACGGGTCCATGACCCTGCATTCGGCGCGATTCGGGCAATGCTATCACAGCCGGCACGGTGCGCGCACAGAATCGGACCACGTGTTTCTCGACGCGGGATTTGACGTTGCGGCTGCCCACGCGGGACTGCGCCCCCTGCGCCTTCTCGAACTCGGGCTTGGAACCGGCCTCAATGCGCTCCTGACCTTGGGCCGTTGGCGTCAGTCTGGTGGGAATTTCCCCTTGGACTACGTGGCGCTCGAGCCTTACCCCTTGACCGAAGCCGAGCGCACTGGACTGGACCTCGAGGCCGTCGCCACGGCTGAGGAAGTGGCCGCGCTCCACGCCCTTCCAGAAGCCCAATCGCACCGCATACGCTGGGCCGAGAACGCGGCCTTCACCCGGCTGAACACCACGTGGCAACACTTTGCTCGAAACCGCGACCACTTCGGCACTTTTGACCTCATTTATTACGACGCATTTGCGCCGGACAGCCAACCTGAATTGTGGCATCCCGATCGTTTTCGGGAGGCATTCAACCTGCTTCGGGAAGGCGGAATTCTGGTGACCTATTGCGCCAAGGGGGCCGTCCGAAGGGCGATGAAGGAAGCCGGCTTTCGGGTGGAACGGCGGCCCGGCCCGCCTGGAAAACGGGAGATGCTCCGCGCCATCCGCCCCGCATGGGCCGACATGGACATCCAGAAATTCAATGTTCGCGTCTATTTCTTCCTGCTCGACCGTCCCTTGCAGAATGGGCGCCTTGCGGCGGGATCGCGCATCCTGCTGAGCGACGAATGCCTGGCCGGTCGAGATTGCACCAAACTGCCCGGCGGTGGACTGGAATTCGGAGAAGGCCCCATGGACTGCGCCCGCAGGGAGGCGCGCGAGGAACTCGGGCAAGACATCGAACTCGGCCCCTTGGTCCACGTCACCGGAAACTTTGTGCGGTCCTCGTGGCGCGGCGAGGAGCAGGTCTTGTGCCACTATTACCTCGCCACCCTGCCTCAGCCCGCCGCATTCCGGGAGGCGGACTTGCCCTTCGACTACGATGGACAACAGCGCGAGTCCTTTCGTTGGGTGGATGCCGTCAATGTGGCCCCTGCAGACTTCACCTTCGCCGTGGACCGGGATGCGCTGTCGGGCTTGCAGCAGCGGTTCATGTCGACTTGAGGGCGCCGGTCACCCCCATGCCAAACAGGGCGAAATCGTAGCGCACGGGATCCAGCGGGTCCAGCTTTCGAAGCACATCCGTGACCTCCTCCACGGCCCGCCAATCGCTTGCTTTTCGCTGAAGCAGCCCCAATTCACGCGCCACATTCCCGGTGTGAACGTCCAAAGGGAGCCGAAGCGCCGCGAGGGGAATGTCCGTCCAGAGGCCCAGGTCCACACCGCGCCGGGCGGGCCGGACCATCCAACGCAGGTACATGCACAACCGCTTGGCCGCGCTGCCCTTCAGGGGGTCCGCCACATGCTTCGACGTCCTGCCCGCCGGGTGGTCGCGGAAAAAACGGGTTTTGAACGCATGCAGCGCCTGCCCCGCATCGGGAACTCCTGGGCGGCCCGCTGTATCTGGCGCTTCATGGAAAGCGCTGCGAAACGCTCCATGCAGGCCTCCGTCGCCCTCCAGCGAGCGCAAACACAAGACGAACCGCCGCGCATCCTCGCCTTGGAAAGTCCGGTGCACGAAGTCGTCCAATCGGGCGAGCTCCTGTGGCCCGGCCGATGCCACAAATTCAGCCGGCGCATCGTCCATCCGGTCGAGCAACGCATCGCAGGAACGCAGGATCGATTTCCGGTTTCCCCAAGCCAGCGTCGCCGCCAAAAACCCTGCGATGGCCACGTCTTTGGGATCGGAATAGCGGTGGGCCACACCAAGGGGGTCGTCTTCGAGAAAGTCCGGCCGTTCGAACCGCTCTGCCGCTTCGTCCAACCACCCGCGCCATTCGGCCAACCGGGCGGCGGACGGACGGCGGTGGAAAGGGGCCGAACGGGCTGGTGAACGAAGTGCGGGCATGGGCGGCGATCGGGGGCTAAATTCGCACACCGATGCAGTTCGTCCATCCCGAGGTCCTCTGGGCGCTTTCCGCGCTGGCCATCCCGGTGTTGGTCCATCTGTTCAGCTTCCGCCGGCACCGGAAGGTCCAATTCTCCCAGACCGCATTCCTTCGGGAAGTCAAGCAAGAAAGCCGCTCCCGAAGCCGCATTCGCCACTGGTTGGTCCTGTTGATGCGTTTGCTGGCGATGGCCTGCATCATCCTGGCCTTTGCCCAACCGGTCTTCAAAGCCAACGAATTGGGCCAACAACAGGGTGCCCGCACGCTGGCCCTGTACATCGACAACAGCCCTTCGATGGAGTTGGAAGGGGCCAATGGACCGCTGCTGGAAGCGTCCAAATCCGGCGCCTCCGCCTTGGTCGAAGCCGCCGGGCCCACAGACCGGTTTCAAGTCTTCACCTCCGACTTCGCCCCTGCCGACCGCCGGAGCTTGTCCAAGGCCGAGGCGCTCGACCGCATCGCCGCCTTGCGTGCTGGCCACTCTGCGCCTGCCATTGGCGACGTGTTGCTCCAACTGCAAGACCGGCTGGAAGGCGAACCCCGCGAAAGCGCGGCCTACCTCTTCACGGATTTGCAGGCCTCGAGTCATGTGCTGAATCCCAACCTCATGGGGCAAGTGGATTCCAGTCTGAACGTTCGATTTGTCACCCAATCCATTGCACCCACGGTCAACGTCCGCATCGACTCCGCCTGGTTCGAATCGCCCATGCGGTTGGCCGGACGGAGTGAAGCGCTCCATGTCCGGCTCTCCCACGATGCCGACCGTCCCGTGGACGACCTGCCCCTGAGCCTTGAGATCGAGGGCAGCCGGGTGGCCATCGGGTCATACGGCTTGCGCCCGGGCCTCGTCACGGACACTGTACTCCGGTTCCGCCACGACGCTCCCGGGCACGTGCATGCTGCCGTGCGCACGGTGGACGCCCCCGTGACCTTCGACGATGTGTTGCACCTCGGCTACGAAGTCAGCGACCGGGTCTCCGCGGTGCTGATTCAGGGTCGGAATGCAGGCCCTGCTGAGCAAGTGGCGCTGCAGCGGCTGTTTGCCGACGCGTCCCTGCACGACGTGGTGGTCATGGCAGAGGGCAGCTTGGATTACGACCAGATGGCAGAAGCCGATTTGCTGGTGGCCCAAGGCATTCCAGACCCCAGCTCTGGTTTGATCCAAGCCTTGCTCGATGGTGTCGATCGGGGCCAGAGCGCCTGGTTCATCCCGCCTGCAGAACGCCTCGGCAATGGGTGGGGTGAGCTGCTGACGGGCCTTGGAGCGGGCCAGCCCGGGAGTTGGATTGCATTGGATGACCCCGCTCGGCTCGGCGAATTGCACCATGCGCACCCCTTGTATGACGGGGTCTTCAGCCAAGCTCCAAAGCGGGTGGACCTGCCCTCCGTCCGCGGCTGGTACGGCCGGTTCCGCCCAGGCATGCGAGAGCGCCGGATTCTGTCCTTTGCCGACGGGAAGCCCTTCCTGACAGCCGGTGAGCACGGCCAGGGGCGCTTTTATTGGATGGCCACCTCCCTCGACGCAGCGTGGAGCAATGTGGCGCAGCATGCCCTGCTCGTCCCGACTGCGCTCCGCATGGCCGAGACCGCTCGGGCATCGGGCATCCGACAATTTGAAGCTGGACGCGACCAGGACTTGCTGGTGCGCGGCATGCGCGGTGTTGGCTCGGAAGGATGGACCCTCCAATCCGCATCGGACAGTGCTTCCCGCATTCTGCTCCAAGTGCGCTCCTTGCCTGGCGGCCACCAGGTCCGCCTCCCCCTCGGACAACTGCAATCCGGCGCTTACACCCTTTCGATGTCGGACGCATCCACCGGTCGAGCCACCACCATCCTGACACTGGGCGTCAATCCGCCGTCGACCGAAAGCGACCTCGCCACGCTGGACCCTGAAACGTGGAAGCAATCCATGATCACGGCAGGGTGGCGCCGAACGGAAGTGCTGTCTTCCGACATTCAAGAACTCGTCTCCGCCGTTTCCGTCTTGGAAGAAGGCCAGCCCACTTGGTTGGGTCTGATTGCATTGGCCCTCCTTTTCCTTTTCTTGGAAATGGTCTTGCTGAAACGAAAATCCGCTGCACCCGCGCCCGATCTGTCCACCTCCTGAACTCAACCGACACCATGCCCAAATACCGCGTCGCCCAATGGATTCAGCCCGGACATGACCTCCATGGTCAGCCGGTGGATGTTCACCATGCCCCCGGTCAGCCTGTGGAAGTGCACCCCTGTTCCGGCGAATTGGATGTGAATCAAGGCGACCGCGACCTCGGCAAAACCGCTGCATTCCCGGGCTGGGTCGACCTCCAATGCGACTTCCGCGACCCGGGAACAGAACGCGCGGAAGGGCTTCAACACGGCCTCCAAGTGGCCGCAACGGGCGGGTTCTGTGCCGTGGCCCCCGTCGCCTCCACCCGCCCATGTCGGGACCAGCCTGCGGAGGTGCGCATGCTCTCTGCCGCCAGCGCCCACTCTGTCACCGCGGCCCTGCCGCTCGCCGCCGTCAGTGAAGGCCGGGAAGGCATCCAGCTCACTGAGGCCCGGGCCTTGGTTGATGCCGGCGCCTTGGCTTTCAGCGATGATGCCCCCTTGCAGCGCCCTGAGCTGCTCCGACGCGCCCTCGAATACCACCAAGCCCTCGGCACCCGCGTCTTCTCTGAGGCCCACGACCCAGCCTTTCAGCCGGAGGGCGTGATGCACGAGGGACCCACAAGCACCCGACTCGGCCTGCCCGGGTTGTCGGAGGAAAGTGAAACCCTGCGCATTCACCGCGACCTCGATGTGCTCCGTTACTCTGGAGGTCGGCTGCACATTCCTGTGGTCACGACGGCTGCAGGCGTGCAGGCCATCCGAGATGCCAAATCCGAAGGACTCGATGTGACCTGCGGAACCACCGTGCACCACCTGTGCTGGACGGATGAAGATTTGGACGGGTTCAATCGTGCGCTCAAGCTTCAGGCACCACTGAGGTCCGAGGCGGATCGCAGAGCCCTCCGGGAGGCTGCACTGGACGGCACAATCGATGGTGTCGTGTCGGACCACCGCCCCCGCACCCCGGAGGAGCACGATGTGGACTTCATGGTGGTCGCACCCGGCATCGCTGGCCTTCACACTGTGGGGCCAGCCCTCTTTGGCGCTCTCCTCGACCACGGCGCTGGCGAGGAACAGGCCATGGACGCCATGGCGCACCTGCTGTCCATCGGCCCCCTGCGCGTGCTGAATGCCGCGTCAGACGGCGTCACCTTCTTTTCGACAGAGGGCACATTGCCCCCGTCGGTGTCCAAGGCCCCCAACACCGTGTACACCGCAGATACCGCCGGCATCCGCGGCGGCGTCATCGGAGCGGCCACCCCGCGCGGGGCGCATTGGAACTGACCGTCAGGCTTCTCCGGTAGGCCCCCCGAAGTTCATCGGAAAGGACGGCTCCGGCTGCCCGGTCATGTCGATGGTCCCATGCTGGGCCTCGAATTTCCCGACGTTGTCGACCAGCATTTTCATCACGCGCTTGGCGTGTTGCGGAGACAAGACAACCCGCGAACGGACCTTGGCCTTGGGCGTGCCCGGCATCACCTGAATGAAGTCGAGGATGAATTCGGTCTGGCTGTGCGTGACCACCGCGAGGTTGGAGTACACCCCAGTGGCGATGTCCTCGGGCAGTTCGATGTTGAGTTTGGGCTTCTTCCCTCCGTTGTCTTGGCTCATGGGGTGAATTTAACCCCCACCTCCCGGCTTACTCAGGGCAGAACGGCCAACAGTTCCATCAAGTGGGCCACCGAGGCCACGGCTGGCGAATCGGCCGGGGTGTCCGCATCCGGCGCGTAATGGATGGCCTTCCAACCACAGGCATGGGCCCCGACCACATCCGCCCTGTGGTCGTCTCCGATCATCCACGCCTCTTCCGGCGTTCCATTCACCCCCCGAAGCGCCCCCTCAAAGCAGCCTGGATTGGGCTTCAAATGTCCCAGTTCATCGCTGGTCCACACCGCATCGACGTGCGCGCCAATGCCTGTGTTCCGGACCTTGATGTGCTGGACCTCCTTGAACCCATTGGTGAGAATGTGCACTTCATGGCCACGGGCCTTCAGCGCCTGAAGCACATCGAGCGCACCGGCCATCAGGTGCGTCTGATGCGGGCCCCGACAGACGTATTCCTCACCCATGAATTCAGCCGTGTCTCCGCCATGTACTCCGACCCTCTCCAACGCCCGTTGAAAACGGGTCGTTCGGAGGACAGCTTTGGTCATCTTCCCTGCCAGGTACAAGTCCCAACAGGCCTTGTTTTCACGTTGGTAAACGGCGTTGAAAGCATCAAAACCCGCTACCCCCTTGGCCGCCAGCTCCGCATCGCGGAACAATCCCTTGAGGGTCTCGAGTGAATTGCGCTCGAAGTCCCAAAGGGTGCGGTCAAGGTCGAAAAACAGGAGGGTTCGGGGCATGGCTCAAAGAAAAGCGGTGGCGGCCAATGTGGTCAGCAGCGCACTCCACAAGGAGAACACCACAATGAGGATGGGAAGGGTGTCGCGTCGGTGACCGAAATACTTGTAGGCAATCAATGCCGCGACAGGCACCCCCAAAACGCCCCCAACGGCCGCCACGCCCCAGAGTCCGAACCGCATTTTGATGCCGAGGATGCGCCGCCTCGACGGCGTGAAATTGGCTTTGCCCTTGTGGCGCCTGCGCGCGCTGAACCAACCGAACAAGCGCCTCGACAATGGCTGCAGGGCAGCCAGTCCAGCGGCAGCCCCAAGGGAGGACCAGGCAAAGGCCTGAATGGGCGGCACGCCAGCAGCGACCGCCGCACCCGGGGTCACGACAAACTTGACGATGCTGAGGGCCATCCAGCCGAGGGCTTCAATCCAAAATGAGGGGTCCATGCCGGGCGTTGGGAGAGAATGAACACAAAGGAACGGGAGGACGTTCGCTCATCCGGCCCTTTCTCCAATGGCCGCATCCAGCACTGCAGGGTAGACATCGCCCCAGCCCGCCCATTGGCCTTCTGGCGCCAAGCTCTCATTGTGCCACAACAACCGAAGGGGCCCACCCACAGCCCTCACTTCTTCTGCCAGCTTCTCCACCTCTCGCGGCACATCCTCAGGGGCCGTCCCCATGTAGCGGAGGAACGTCGCGTCCATGGCGGCGAAAGGGTGCAGCATCAGGGGGGTGAGGGTTTCTGCTTCGAGGTCGTACCAAGGCCGCGACCGGGCAAATCCACCCCGGAATCCCGTCCGGATCGCGTGCCCCTCCGTGTGGTCCTCGCGGACGCCCAAGGCCAGCAACGCCCTGCGTGTGGACGTTGGAATCAACCTGAGGTAGTGCTGCCTCGATGCCAAAGCAGGGCGACCAAGAATGCGCTCAAAGGCGGCGTATTCATGGGCCATCGCGTCCACATCCTCTGCCGCCGCATGGCCAGGATGCCAATGCACGGTCTGCCCTTCATCCTGGTCGAGCCGTTGCATGAGCGCCGCCAGCTGGGCACTGTTCGACGGCAACCCCTTGTCGTGCGGGCCAAATGCAGCCAGCAGAAAGAACCAGCGCGCCCGAAGTCCGCGTTCGCGGTGGAGCTGGATCGCCACATCATACGTGTCGTAGGGGTCGTGTTCACGGCCTCGAATGACCCGAATGCGGCGGGCTGCATGTTGAAACCGCCCTGTGATCACATCCCGGCAGAGGGCGCCTCCCGTTCGCCACATTCCTTTGCCTCGAAACGCAAAAGCGCTGTCGACATCCAACGTGGGAACCACTTCATAACTGGATGTCAGCGCCGCTTCGTGTGCCGGCCAAACCGGCCCCAGCAAACGCGCGCCAATGGCGAAAGACCAATGCTCGCACATCGGACGGTCAATCCAGCCTTTTTGCTCGGAAACGCTGCCAGTCGGATCATATCGATCGTGTGCGTCCCGGCGCACATCCGGGAGAAACTCCTCCATGCGGCTGCCCATCCAGAAGACCGCCGCAAACAAATCGGCCCCCTCCCCTTCCACATCGGGTGGCTCGGAGCGGCATTGACCCAACTCCGACAACAATCCCTCTGCTGCAAACGCCTCACCCGGCAAGGATGTTGGCCCTCCATAATGGAAGCGCACCCCTTCGGCCTGGCGGTATTCCTCCTCGGTGTCTGCCCACGCCCAAGTCAATCCAAGCACAGAGTCCAGCACCCATGTGAACGCCGCCTCGTGGCGCGCAGTCCTGCCGGGAGCAAAGGCCGTGATGGTGGGCGAAGAAGACATCAGGCCTGGGGTCTCCATCGATCCAAAGCCGCCACAATGCGCGCTGCGGCTCGGCCAGATCCAAACAACCCAGCCTCTTCAACGGGCGGGGCTTCGAAGGGCTGCGTGAGTGCAGCCACCATTTTCTCTGGACCACCTGCACTGGACAACTGCGCCGGGTCGAACAACACCGATGCGCCCAGCTCCAGCAATTCCGACCACTCCGTGGAATTGCGGAGCACGACGGCCCCAGTGCCTTGGTACCAAGCTTCCTTCTGAAGCCCACCTGAATCGGTCAACACCGCCTGCGCATGGTACAGAGCAGCCTGCATGTCCAAATATCCGAGTGGTCCAGGATTGACAACCGAATCCGGCAACGCCAGGCCGAAACGCTGGAGGTTGGCCGCCGTTCTGGGGTGCACCGGCAGGTACACCTTGCCCCTTTGCTCCTCTCCCCACATCGACAGGGCCTTCAAGGCGTGCTCCAAGCGGTCGGGATGGTCCACGAGGGAGGGACGATGCAGCGTCGCTGTCAGGACCGGCCCTTCAGCCGGCCACATGGGTGGGCGGCGGTGGGGCAAGATGGCCTTGGCGGCGAGGGCCACATCGAGCATGACATCCCCGGCCTCCACCACCCCATCCGGAGACATGCCTTCGTGGAGGAGCTGCCGACTCGGCCCCGGTCCTGTGGTGATCCACTGCTGGGCGAGTTGATCCGTCAAAATGCGGTTCAACTCCTCGGGCATGGCCCGGTCGCCACTGCGCAAGCCAGCCTCAACGTGGAGGAGTGGCACCCCTGCATGGTGGGCCGCCATTGCACCTGCGAGCGTGGCGTCCGTATCGCCATAGACCAGAACGGCGGCAGGCTTGCGCTCTTGGATTTGATCGGCGATGCCCGCCATCATGTCAGCCATGCGCGCGGTCCGATTCTCTTGTGAAGGGTGAAGTCGAATGTGAGGCGCCGACACTCCAAGCTCAGAGAGAAAGTCCGACCCCATGTGATCATCTGCATGTTGGCCGGCGTGCAGCAGGCACTCCGTCCAATCCGTGTTGGCCAGCGCACGCGTCAGCGCCACGGACTTGATGAACTGGGGTCGCGCCCCCACGACGGTCAACAAGGTCAAAGAAGTGGCCACGATTCAGAGGAGTTGGTGGTCTGCAAAGCTAAAGTGGCGCATCCCAGCAATGATGACATGGTCCAACACCGGCATGTCCAACGACCGGCCCACGTTGGATATTTCGCGGGTCAGCGCTTTGTCGGCCTCACTTGGACGGGGGTTTCCAGAGGGGTGATTGTGGACCAAAACGAGTGCAGCAGCCCGGACGGTGAGCGCCTTCGAGAACAGCACTTTGGGATCCACCACCGTTCCGGATTGTCCGCCGACAGACACCCGCAAATCTGCAATGGCCGCATTCGACCGGCTCAGCGCCAACGCCCAGAACTCCTCCTCACTCCGGTCGATCAACCTTGGCCTGAATCGGGCCACGATGTCCGCCGACCGCGTCATGGGCGTCCCGATTGGAGGAGGCTGGGCCATTCTTCGGCGGCCCAATTCCATCGCAGCCGCAATCCTCACGGCCCGGGCTTCTCCAATCCCACGACACCCCCGCAGTCGGGACAGGCTCCACCGCCCCAAGGCATGCAAATCCTGCCCGGCCTCGTGCAAAAGCGAACGGGCCGTCCCTTCCGCATCTGCGCCGGACACTCCGCTGCCCACCAGGACGGCCAGCAACTCCTCCGAAGACAGCGCATGGATGCCTTCTACCAGTGCTTTTTCGCGCGGCCTCATGATGGGATGACCGCAGCGCCGAAGTCATGAATGCCGACAAAAAAAGGGGTGCCGCAGCACCCCTTCCAGATTTGTTTTTGGACCGCCATGCGGCCAAGATGGTCAACCCTTCACGGTCGCCAAGTGGCGCTCGAGTCCGCTTTTGAGGTTGTTCGCCTTGTTTTTGTGGATGACGTTCTTTTTGGCCAATCGGTCAATCATGGAAGCCACCTTGGGGAGGTCTTCCGTGAGCTGCTTCTCATCCGTGGAGGCACGGAACTTGCGCAACGCATTCCGCATCGTTTTGTGGTAATAACGGTTGCTGAGACGCTTGGTCTCATTGGAGCGGATGCGCTTGAGGGCTGATTTGTGGTTCGCCATGCTTACTCGTTAGAGGGGGGCAAATATAGTCAAGCCTTTGATGTCCTCGACGTTCAGTACCAAATCAAGTGCACACGGATGGTGGTGGCCCCATCAGTGAGGTCGACTTCGGCCCGCTCCACATCCACATGGTCGTCCACCTTGAAGGGCAAACCCAAGGCGATGAAATCCTGTGTGGTGAATTCGTCCTCATCGAAGACAGTGAATTCGTAGTCGACCTGAAAGTCAGCCAGCTCAATGTTCACAGCGACAAAATCCAAGTTGACCGGTACCACCGCCTCCTCTGCCACACCCGAAGTGAACACCACAGCCTGCGTTTCGGCGTTTCGCAATTCCACGAACAAATCTGGCAGCCCCTCATCAAGGGTGTCATCGAAATAGTCCGGATCGATGTCCAAAACCTCCACCCGATCGATCACACATCGGGTCAATGGTTCTGGCTCATTGCAGGAGGCCCAAACCAGCGCGGGCAGCAGGCAAAACAAGAGTCGCTTCGTCATGTCGACAAGATACAATGGACCTGCAGCCTATCGCTCGGAACGGCCGCAAAAGAGAGAAGGGCGCCTTCGCGCCCTTCCTTCCTAACAATCTACTTGCCAATCGCCATTCCTAGCGATAGCTGTGGCAAATATAGGCCTCCATTTAAATATGTGAAAACACGTTTCACACATTTACATAAACGCCTTACTTCTTGAAAATCAATCGGGTAATGTAAAGCCCGTTTCCATCGTCCTTTCCAGAGTCGGCTTCAACACCACTCACCACGAACTCCAAGCTCCAACCTGCAGCAACGAGGTTGTTGATCTTGTCGGAGATGAGCGCATCGTTGGAAGCGATGTTCTGGAAGTTGATGCCTGCAGCGCTGAAGAAGTTGACGAGCTTGGTCTCGCGGAAGTTGTCGACTTTGAGGTCGCCACGCTTCACCTTGCCCTGATCGCTCTTCTTGCCATCGACGCGGTCTGTGGTCGCGGCTTCGCTGTCGGCTTCGGAGGTTGTCTCAATGATGCGGGAACGGCCGACACCACCGGGGACGATGCTCTCGACGACGGTGACGACTTTGTACTCTTGGGCGGCAGCGTCAAAGCAAGCGGCCAGGGCGAGGGCCCCGAGAAGGAAAAACTTCTTCATGTTGTTTGGTGTGAATGGTTGTCGGCCCCAAGATGAGACCGAATTCCCATGCAACCATCGCCTTTTTCAGAGAATTGACCGGAGCATCTGAAGCGCCTCGTCCTCGAATTCCTTGCCGCGATTGCGGGCATACCACAGCTGGACCTGAGCCGCATATTCCGCATAGGGCGGCTTGGGTTCAGGCTGGGCCCGGTAAGCGTCGACCATGTTGCGCACCGATGCCGGACGAGGGCCCCACGTGGACAGCACTTCCCCTGCGGCATTGGCCACGACCCAAATGGGAATGGACTGGCCACCCCGGGTCAGAAAATCCCCAATGACGGCGTTGTCGCCATCCCTGAGGACCCATTCCAACGGGACCCCAGCGCGTTCCGCCAAGCGCGCCACAAGTGGCCCTGATTGCGCCGCATCGCCACACCAGCTTTCGGTGATGACCACCCAATGCTGGCCAAGACAGGCTCCGGAATCCAGGAATTCCGCCATGCCCTCGCCCATGCGGTAGGTTTTGGCCACCCGCTTCATCCGCACGGCATTCAGCGCGGTGTATTCGGCCAACTTCTCCGAAGGTTCGGGCCCGCTGTGGGCTTCCGACGCCACCCATTCCGACATCGCGTCCAAGTACGCCGCTGTCGTCATCGCTGACGGCCGCCCATCTGCCCACCACTGTTCCCAAGCAGGTCGCTCCATCATGCCCCTTGCACCGTCCATTCTTTCAACAGCGCCTCAGCAGCCACCCGACCTGACCGCAAGGCGGCGTCCAGGGATGGGGCCGCCGTGGCATCTCCGGCGAGAAACAGCCCTTCGCTAACCTTGGGCGCATCCATGACGGGGCGGACTTCTCGCAATGCCGGCAATGCGCGCGGAATCGCCGCCTTCCACAGCGCGTCTCCCACCTGCAATCCTGCAGACTGCAAATCAGACCGCATCGCCTCGATGCGCGCGCCAACGTCTTCCCCAGCCTTCAGCACGGCCGTGGCATTGAGCTTTCCACGCCCTTCTTCACCGTGGACATCCTCCATGAAATGGAAATTGGTGACGGCCTGAGCCTCGGGAAGCAGGCCGATGATGGGACGCTTGAACGTGGGGCCGGACACCGCAAAGACCGCATTCAGACAGCCATGCCAATCCCCGGGTTGATCCTGCCCCAACAGTGAAGGAATCGTGCAAATGATGTGGGACGCAGACCAAGATTGCCCGCTTTCCGACTGGATGTGCCCGGCCTCCAAGGAGGAGACCCGCTGCTGGAGCCGCACTTCCGTGCGCTCAAGTTGACCTTGAAGTTGGTGAACCAGCGCCTCCATCCCGCCCGTTGGGCGCACCACATCGCCGCTGGCGAACATGCGCAAGGTGTAGCGGAATTGGGCGGGGGGCGCGGTCAGCCCCTTGTCGAGAAAAATGCCGGAAAAGAAGGCCTGCAGAAAGTCGCGAATGAAGCCCTCTGAGAACCCCACGTTGTGCAACCACGCCAGCGTTGTTCCGCTTTGCTGAGCGGATTGCACCGCCTCTGAAGGGCCGCGAAGCACGTCCAAGACCAGCCGGAGCATGCGGGCCCAATCCGACCAGGTTCCAATGCCACTCGTCAGCGTCGCCAGCACGTCACCGGGTCGGCGCCGCGGATCGGCCAAGGTCTTCCACCCCCCCTTCTTCCAAATGCGCGCACCCGGCACGAACCGGACGGGCTCCAGCGCATCCACATCGACCCATCGCTTCAGTTCCGGATAGGCCGTCAGCAACACCTGAAAGCCAACATCCACAGGGGTCCCGTCCGCCATGTATTCGGTCCGCAGGCGCCCGCCAAGGCGGTCCGAAGCCTCGAGCAGCAACGGCGACAACCCGGCGGCTTCCAAGGTCAAACAAGCTGCCAATCCCGCAGCACCCCCGCCGATGACCACGGGCCGTTCAGTGCGCTCCATCGTGTGTCTTTGTGGAATCGTTCACCAGGCGCTGCAACTCCTTCAATTCAGCGTCGGTGAAATCGCGCCACTCTCCGCGCGGCAAATCGAGGTGCATGTGCATGATGCGCACCCGCTTGAGCCGCGTGACATTGTACCCCAAGTGTTCGCACATCCGCCGAATCTGGCGGTTGAGTCCTTGGGTGAGCACAATGCGAAATTGTTTCGGTCCGGTCTGCTCCACCTCGCAGCGGCGCGTCACGGTGTCGAGAATGGGAACCCCGCCCGCCATGTCGGCGATGAAGGACCCCCGAATGGGCTTGTCGACGGTGACGTGGTACTCCTTTTCGTGGTGGTTTCGGGCGCGCAACACCTTGTTGACGATGTCGCCGTCGGAGGTCAGGAAAATGAGCCCTTCACTGGGCTTGTCCAATCGGCCCACCGGAAAAATCCGACGCTCATGCCCGATGGCGTCGACGATGTTGTCGCGTTCGCGCTTCTGATCCGTGGTGCACACGATGCCCACCGGCTTGTGGTAGGCGATGTAAACGTGGTCCTCCTTGGCGGTAGGCTGGCCCACAAGCTGTCCATCGACAGCGACTTGGTCGCCCGGCATGACCTTGGTTCCCAATTCGGGAACCACCCCATTCAAGGTGATCCTTCCCTGCTCCAGAAGTTTGTCCGCAGCCCGTCTGGAGCAGTGCCCAGCCTCACTCAGGTACTTGTTGATGCGGATGCCCGCCGATGACCCCTCCATGCCGCAAAGGTGGGACGAAAGGCGCATCTTTGGCCCGACTTCACAACCCGCCTCCCATGTTGCGTCCCTTCTCCCTTCTCTTCGTCTTCGCCATGCTGTCCTGCTCGGCTTTTGGGCAGCGAATGAAATCCGAGAAGGAGTCGTTCGCCTACACCCAACTTCCCGCCGAGCCCTTGCCCGACGGCATCTCCACGTTTCGTGTCCACCTCGACCAGACTGCAAAGGCCTCGTTTGGCATCGAATTCCGCGGGTGGCAATCGGAAGTGAAGGCCGAATGGAAGGCCTTCCAGCAACAATGGAAGCAAATCGTGGACGAGGTGGAAAGCGCCTCCCCCGAGTCGCACGCCCAATGGCAATTCAACCGTGCGGACACCCTCATTCTCCCCCCAGCCCCACAACCGGACGAGTACTTCTTTGACCCGGCTGAAGTCCAGTATGCGCTTCAGCTGACGGGATTCGACGTGGGAGATGACGGACTGGAGGTGAATGTGGTGGTGGACCCCTTGAACATCACCGAAGAGGTGGTCGCCACCAAAAAGGAGAAAGTCAAGCGCGGGGAAGAGACCGTGGAGGTGACCAAGTTCTACATGAAGGTCACCTACGTCCAGCCCGCACACATCACCGTCTCTGCGCGGGGCATCACCCTCAACAGCACGGACGCCAATACGCGCCCGCAGACTTGGTCTTCGAAGACGTTCGACCGCGACCAGCAGGTCCGAGACTGGTGGGCCACCCAGAAGCCCACCATCCTCGCCCAGCAAACGAAGATGCCCGTCCTGAATGCAGTGGGCTCACTTCAGGCGGAGCTGGAAGACAAGTACTGCACCCTCCAAAAGAGCCGCACATGCGAGTGGCACTTCCCCAAGACGACGGGCAAGGTGGATTATGACGACCTGCGGGCAGCGGCCTTTGATGCGAAATTCGGTGCGAGCAAGCTGGGCACAGACCGGACCTCCGGTGAGGAAAGCTTGCGCAAAGCGACCGTGGTCTGGGCGGCAGCTCTGGCGGAAGCGGACTTCGACGACAACAAGGCCCGCATCGATCGAAAAGTGGCCGGATTTCTCTACCTGAACCTCATCCAAGCGGCCATCTTGATGGACAACCTGGCCCAAGCCGAGGGTTACCTCTTGGAGATGAACAAGGTCGACGCCAAGGGCGGTCCGATCAAGGATGGCGAGCGCTGGGTGGCCTTTGGCCGCGACCTCGATGTGCGCAAAAAGGCCAACGGCCTCTGACTGCCAATTTTCCCGAAGCCCATACGGGGTGGCACCGCGGCGGCGTGGATGAATCCGCATGCCACGCTGTTTTTCTGCCCCCCGACACCTGCTCCTGACCACCGTGCTGTTGACGACGTTTGTCGCGACGGCCCAACCCCACCGATCGCCGGACATCCAAGCGGCCCTTCGCGTGCACAACGCGCTCCGCGACCAAGTGTCCGCTCCACCACTCCAATGGTCGGCGCGTTTGGCCAGCCAAGCCGAACGTTATGCCCGAACCCTGGCCCAGCGCGGATGTCGCCTGCGCCATGCGTCGGTTCCCGAAGGAGAAAACCTCTACGCCATGTGGGGCTCTGCCGAATTCATGCCGGACTTGCCCTTTGAAGCGGCCAGCCTTTCATGGGGTGAGGAGAAATCAGACTACCGCGGCCAACCCATTGGACAGGGCCGCTTCGGCGATTATGGCCACTATACGCAGATGATCTGGAGGCGGACCCAAGAAGTCGGGATCGCCAGCGCCCGCGGCAAGGGGGGCTGCCTGGTGGTCGTGGCACGCTATCACCCGCCGGGCAACCTCTGGGGCGCTTTGCCCGAGCATTGAAGAACCTCTCGGCCGTTCAGTGGCCCTTGACGAGGCGCATCCGCGTTCCGTCTTGGAGCTGTAGGAAATACACCCCTTCCGGCCGCCCCTCCAAGGAAAGCCCGCGTGCGGGTGGGAATTGGGCGACCTCTCTTCCGGAGGCATCCAACAAGCGTCCAGCTGAAGGCGGGCCGGTCCATCGGACCCAATTGGAGGTGGGGTTGGGGGCCAGCATGCGTGGCTCACGTTCCAGCACCTCCCCCTCATCGAGGATGATGGCGTAATTGTTTGTGGCATCCGCCGTCGGCGTGGCGAACCACACCCAGTAGTCCGCCCCATCCGGATACCGGCCAAGGGAGGCGTCTTGCTCCGAAGCACCGAAAGCGAAGAAGTCGAGGATGACCCAAAAACCCCCGGCCTCGTTCCACTCTGTGAGGGCGATTTCTTCACCTGATCCGGACAGGGTAAACGGCGCATGGAGCGGCCCCTGCTCCGGGTCATTGTCCGCCCAATAGAACGCCCAATCGCCAGCGGCCAATGTGCCTTCTGGCAAGGCGTACTTGTTGGGGACATTCAGGTTGTCCGTGAGGTACTTGCCCCCCAAAGCCACTGCCGACGACCCGGCATTGTACAGCTCCACCCAATCGTCAAATTCGCCGAAGGCATCGGAGACGTTGTTGGCATTGGAACTCATCAGCTCATTGATGACCAGCAGGGAAGGCGAAACGGCCACCGTGACCAACTCGGGGTCACAGGGAATCCAGCGCTCGAGGCCAGCAGAACTCGTCGCCTGGACGTGGTAGGTCACCGTCGCGGGCCAATTGGACTGGACGGGAATCTTGATGCCCCACGTGCCATCGCCAGCCTTGCGGTCGCCGTGCTCTCCATCGTCGTACATGGCATGGGCCACCGGTCCGGCCCCCGCATCGATCCAGCACGTCACCTCCACGTCATCGCCTCCTCCATCGACGATGGTGCGGACCCGAAGGGAATCCAAGACCGGCGCATTGTCTTCCACCTCGTGGACGACCAACACCGGCACCTCAGGGTCCAACTGTGTTTCGAGGGAATTCAACCGCGTCTCCAGCCAGGGCAGGATGCCGAATTCCACGTGACCACCGGATGCTTGCTCCAGGGACTCCTCGAAATTCTGGGTGGTGAACCCAAAGGACAGCGGGTAATAGGCATCCGAAGCGATGGCGGGCTGCAACAGGGCATGGCGCGGCTCGAGATAGGCCATCACGCTGTCCGGATGCGCCCACTCGTCCATCATCTTCCGCAGGTAGTAGGTGTACCACTCCCGATACTCCGGGACCGCCATCAGCCGGTCGTACAGCGGCCGGTATTCGGTGGACCACGTGTACGGGTCCCGCGTCTCCCAATCCTGGTTCAGCCAGTCGATGCCCCAGGTGTTGTCGAGGTCGTAGGGGATGTATTCGAAGAGGCCGGTCTGCGGGTTGTGGTAGAGGTAAAAGTTGTTCTTGTTGCCGGCATAGCCGTCCCAGTTTCCGCTCACCACATCGAGGGCCTGAACCTTGAGGAAATCGGCCACATTGAACTCCCGCTCCAAGGCGCAGGGCAAGTCGGCGTCCGGGGTGTTGTTGAGCACCTCAATGAAGCCGGCGAGGTCGGTGTAATCGTCTTCCTCGTCGTTGGTCTTGAGTTCGTAGGCGCGGCGCCCGTTGACCTCGAACTTGTAGTCGTCGGGTTCTTGGCTGATGTAGTCCAACGTCGCGGGCCACAGGCACTTGTAGAAATTGCCGTTGTCCCGGTCGTAGTACTCCTCCACGAACTCTTCGTCGAAGTGCTCGGTGTTCAGATAGGCGCCCATGTATTCGCCATTGAGCAGCACCTTCACGTGGCTGGTGCGCGAACCGGCGAGCCCCATCCGCCGTAGGATGTTCCAGCTCAAACCGGCACGCAACAGCGAGGGGTCGTTCTGGTTGGCGTTGACATTGAGCTTCTCGAGGTCGGCGTACTTCTGGCCGGAGATGAAGGCGTTGAGGTCAATCTTGAAGCTCTTCTTGGGCGAAAACAACGAGGTGTTGCCCCTCAAGCGCACGGCCACCGTGTCGATCAGCGTGTCCGCCACCGTGGAGAGGAACTGGACCGTGGCCGGAAATGAATTCGTCGACGCATAGCCGACTTCTCCGAAGAGCATCTCTGCTGCGCTGTCCGGGTCCATGGTGATGGCGATGGTGGCCACCTCCTCTTGGATGTAGGCCGGCCCAAACGGCGGAATGTCCGTTTGTGCTTCCACGAAACTGCTCAAAAGAACCAAACATAGGCAGGCGCCACCGCGCAGGCGGACAATGGAAAACAGGTTGCTCACCCGGCGAAAATACTCCGGATGTCCCGTGTGCCCTGAACGCCAGCGCTTGGAAACTCACTCCTTCAACAGGGGACGCACAGCCCGGTGCCCCATGGCCACACCTTCGAGGATGTACCAGCCCGGAGCCAGACCATCCAGCCCGACCCAGGTCCCCCTCTGGACGGCTGTCCATTCGCGCACCAAACGCCCATCTGACTGGAGAAGCCGCAGCGACATGGCGGTTCCCTGGGGCAACCCGTGCATCCGAATCGCGTCCTGCGCCGGATTGGGGTGGACCGCCCATTGGAGGAAGACCTGTTCCTCCACGGAAATGACAGGCGATACGGTCACATCGAGCTGAAGCAAATCCCCATTGCAACTGGCGTTGGTTTCGATGACTTGAAGCGCGTGGCTGCCTTCCGTTGTCCACTCGATGGTCACAATGGCGGTTCCTTGGCCACTGAGGATGGTGCCCCCGCTGACTGCCCAGGTGTACGTGTTGTCCGGATCGGAGGGCGACACAGTGTAAAGCTGGGTATCCCCCACGGTCACGTCGGCGTTGCCTGACACGGCCTCGCCGGCGAGATATGCGCAAGTGCCGTCGTCGTCCGTGGCGCCTTCGTCAAAGTTGCAGGCCTCGGAATCGGTGCAGCCGCTCACTTCGAGCTCATTGCAGACCCCATCCCCGTCGTCATCGTTGAGGCATTCCCCATCGCAATCCAGAAAATCCGCACCAAACAAATCCACGGGATACTGGCAAGACGCGTCATCCTCGGTGGCCTCAGGATTGAAATTGCACGCCGACAAGTCCGTGCATCCAGCCACCTCCGCCTCGTCGCACACCCCATCCGCATCGGCGTCATTCAAGCAGTTCCCGTTGCAATCCACATACGCCACGCCAAACACATCTTCGGGGTACTGACACCCTCCATCGTTGAAGGTCGCATCGGGGTTGAAGTTGCACGCCGCACCATCCGTACAGCCGGTCACCACAGCGCCCGTAAAGGGCAAGAAATCGGGGTCGAAAAACGTGCTCAAGTCCCCACCCGTCTCGGTCACCGAAATGATCAAATCATCGTCGTACACCGTGCAAGTCACTTCGTCGAACAGATAGAATTCCACCTCATCGCCTGTGAGCACATAGAGGGACATGCTGACCCAGCTTCCACCCTCAAATTCAAACGCCTCATCCACACCAATCGTCTCGCCATTGGCCACTGCAAACACCGTCATGCCCACGACCGGAGCTCCATCCAGACTGACTTCTGCGATGTAAGAAGACGTGATGGTGGGCAAGACTTCGGGGGTCAGATCCGGTCCGATGCACTCGTCCACATCGTCGCAAATGCCGTCTTGGTCGACATCCGCTGCACACGCGCCACCGCAAATGCCAAGGGCATCCAGTTGGTTCCCTTCACAATCGCACCACCCGTAGTCCTCCGGTGTCCAGCAGGAACCATCGTCGACCACGGCATCCGGATCATAATTGCACGCAGCTTCACTGTTACAACCCGGGGTCTCTGTGCTGATTTCACAGACGGTCACATCATCCAAGAGAAAAGCGCCAATGCCGCCGCCAAAGGATGCCGGGTAAAAATTGACCCCTCCGAGATTGCCGGGATAGTCCAACTCCAAGATGAGGTTTGCGCCATTGAGGATGCGGAGTTCCCCGTCGTCGAGGTCAAACAAATGCGACAAGAATTGGTCTTGACCCAACTGAAATCCATCAACGAGTATCGTGTCCTCGCCTTGGACGTAGGTGGTGGTTCCATCCAACCCGATGTATGCCTCCAGTGCCCACTCCACACCGGGCACCACGTCTGCCTGGAAGTTGTAGTAAGCCGTATTGCTTGGCGACACATCAAGGGCAAACTGCACCAAGTGCTGACCCTCTGTGGCCCCGATGGGCAAGTACAGATCGCTGGCCTGCGTGGGGTCTGCCTCTGGCGAAAGGAGAGAGACCGCCCCGTCAACGCCGTTGAAGACCACAAAGGGGTCCTCTGTGGAACCGGGCGTGCCGCTCCAGGTGACCCATGGCTCCGAAGACTGGACGGTCAAGGGCTGAATGTCATCATAACCTTGGAAGGTCTCTTGAATCAGCGTGTTCACGCAGGTGAAACAGAAGTAGTCGCAGCTCCCGTCATTGTATTCGGCCTCGGGTTCGAAGTTGCAAGCGGCCTCATCGGTGCAGCCCGGCTCCAATTCCAACAACGGGCAGACATGGGGCACGGTGAACGTCACCTCCGTCAACTCCAGCCCGGTGGATTCACTCCACCCATTGTACAGCGTCAAGGACCAGGTTCCCAATCCGGAGAGGTCCAATCCTGACAAATCGAGGGTGGCACCCAACGTTCCGGGCACCTCTGTTTCCCAGTCTTCCGGCCAGGTTACCCCAGCAGAATCTGCGCCCCCACTGAGGTCATACCCACCCCATTCCACACAATCCCCGTCGGGGTCGCACAGCACCACCAACACATCCGACACCCATTCACCATACCCCTGTTCTCCGGTCCAGGTCACCTCCACCTCCACTTCGTCCATGGCCCCCACTCCTCCGAAGGTGAAGGTCTCGGACTCTCCGGCGAGCAATGTGGCCCCCATGCTCCAAACGGAGATGCAGTCCGCGCAAGGCTCATCGGCCACTGGGTAGATGCAACTGCCATCATTCAAGGTGGCCTCCGGATCGAAATTGCAGGCGCCCTCGTCGTTGCAACCCGGAGCGCCAACCACACCGCCCAACGCAGCATAGTCGACCGTCCAGCCGATGTCTTCCAACACGCCCAGCGCCATCGGGCCAGGACTGTGGATCGCCTCACCGTTGCCGATCTGTGGCGTCATCAACGAATGCACAGATCCCGCCGGGTAAGTGCTCTCATCGAAATGAGACAAGCTCGAGCCCTGCTCCCAACCGGACGGTGCGTAGAGCTTGGGAGAAAAGTCACCGCTTTGGGCGTTGCCCTGAATCCCCGCCCAGTAAAGGTTGTCTCCGAGAAGGGCATCGGCCAGCGCCGCAGTCCCATTGCCGAAATCCAACAGGGCTTCATTGTTTCCGGTATAGACGAACTCGTCGTAGATGTGGGCCAAGCTGCCGTTGAGAACGTATCCGTTCAAGTCGACCCCGACGTACATGGTTCCTGCAAACCCGAGGCCGTGTCCGATCTCGTGGAGCACGACGGAGACCAGATCATACTGGGCAAAAGGCGTGTTGCCATCGAGACCGAAGTACCAGTCCGTCCCGCTGTCGAAATTGGCCACCATGTCAGCTGACCCCGGCTCCAAGTCGGACCCGGCCAACTTGTCGGCGAGGGGAGACGGGTACAGCACGTTGTTGGACGGGGCGCCACCGAAATTGTACCACAGGCCTGTGGCTCCGGCAGAGCCCAGCGTGTTGCCGGGCAGGTCCTCCCAGGTGGCGTCGATGACAATGGGCACGTCGGAGGTGATCAAGGAGGACCAAATGTCCACCGCGTATTGAAAGGCCGCTTGTGCCTCCGTTGAAAACCCGGTGTAATTGACCACGAAGCTGGCCGTGCGCTCCGGCTGGGGCAGGATGACAGGGGGCGCCACGAACGTTGGCCCATCGGCTGTGGTGGCCTGAATCACCGTGCGTTCATTGGGCACGGAAAAGCCGTTGGATTGAGCGAAGGCTCCAAAAGCGGACAAACAGCAGAGGGACAGGAGGAGGCGTTGCATGACAGAGAATGAGGGACCAAGCTACACAGGGGCTATCTTGTCTGGATGCTGTCCGTGCGTATGATGTGTGGCCCCTTCCTGTTGACGCTGCTGTTGCTGGCGGGGTGCAGCAAAGCGCCCGTCCATCCGGAACCGACGACCCCACCGATGGCCCAGCCCCAACTGCCGGAGACGCCGTTTGCCTATTCGGACATGGCATTTCCAGACCGGTGGCTGAATGACCCTGCGCTTCAATTGTTCGGCGGCTTCGGCGCCCAGGTGGACATCACCGACGATGGCGCCACCCTCGGGCGGGTGCTGTTTCACGACCGGCAGTTGTCCGCCGATGGATCGACGTCCTGTGGCACCTGCCATCAACAGGCGCACGCCTTCGCCGACCCGCGGGCCGCTTCCACGGGGATCTCAGGGCTGCCGCTGCACCGCAATGCCCCGGGCTTGTTCAACCTGCGGTACCAGCGCCGCATGTTCTGGGACCTCCGTGTCGTGGGCTTGGCCAACCAAGTGCTGCAGCCCATCGGCCACCCGGATGAGATGGGCATGTCCCTCGACGCATTGCCGGACAAACTGGCGGCGCTCCCCCACTACCCGCGCTTGTTCGAGGCGGCATTTGGAGACCCGACCATCGACCTCGACCGCATCACAGAGGCGCTGGTCCAATTCCTGATGTCCATCCGCTCTCACCGGAGCCGCTATGACGTAGGACTGGACACGGATTTCGCCAACTTGACAGCATCAGAGGCCCTCGGCAAGGACGTCTTTTTCCGCAGCGACACCCGTTGCAACCAATGCCACAGCGGACTCAACTTCTTTGCCACCCAGCCCTTCATCAACGGCCTTGACGTGAACTACACCGCTGCTGGTGACGGTGGAATTGGGGAATTGACGGGAGATGCCGACGATGACGGGCGCTTCAAGACGCCCAGCTTGAGAAATGTCGGGCTGACCGCGCCCTACATGCACGACGGGCGGTTTGCCACCCTGCGCGAGGTGGTCGATTTCTACAGCGACAACATCGCGCCGCACCCCTTTCTGGACGAGCGCTTGTCCGAAGCTGGATTCGGCCCTGCCGGGCAGACGCCTTATCGGTTGGAATTGTCCGAAGCAGAACGGCAAGGGCTCGTGGACTTCCTTCACACCTTCTCGGACACGGTTCTGACCACCGATCCGGCCTTCAGCTCCCCTTTTCCATGAGGTCGGGGATGGTGAAGGCCACCCGAGTGCCCTCCCCCTTCCGGCTCTCGATCCAAATGTCCCCACCATGGGCTTCCACGATGTGGCGCACGTGACACAGCCCCATTCCCAATCCTTCACGGCCTGGTTCAAACCGCTTGAATGGATCGAAGGCCTCCATGGTCTTGCCCGCGGGCATTCCGATGCCTTCGTCTGTGACCTCGAACAACCAGCCCGCGCTGGTCTTTTCGGCAGCCACCCGCACCACAGGCGGCTCACCCACCTTGTGGTATTTGAGGCCGTTCTCGATCAGGTTTTGCAACACCAGCCGCAGCCCAAGTGGCCCGCAATTCACTTTGGGCATTTCCGTGGTCGCCATGACGGACCCTCCCGTGCGTTGAATCATGTCTCGGTAATCCTGAAGGATGCCGGCCAAAATGCGATCTGAATCCACGCCTTGATCTACGGGTTCATGGCCGACCCTGGCGTGCTGAAGGAGGGCATCCATCATGCATTCCAGCCGCTCCGCTGACTCCACCAACCAATGGCGCAAGCGTTCCGGACTCACCCCGGTTTGGTCCTCCCCTTCGGCGAGGAGACGCGCACAGTTTCCAATGTTGCGGATGGGCTCCTTGAGGTCATGGGCCACCATCAACGCAAATGGCTTCCAACGTCCGTGATCATCGTCGTCGACCACACCCTTGGCGGGAGGCGAAATTGAGTCCGTATTCATCTTGCAGGAATTGGGCCGAAGCTACCCCGACACAGCTGCAAACAGACCCATTGAAACCTCGAAAATGACACCCGACTCTTCCCGTTGGCGAGTCAGAATCGACTGACTCAGACAGGTGGAGCCCTGAAGTCAGCGCTGGCCATCGCTGCTCACCACCACCCGTTTTCGCACCACCACTTCAGCCCCATCGGCTTCTTTTTCTACCCACACATTCTCCGCGGCCTCTTCCATGGTGACTTCCACCTCCATTTCACCATCGCGCTCGACCACCATCACCTGTCCCCCTGGAATGGCAAAGGCTGTGTCTCCCTCGAACGCCTCCTCTTCCAAGCGGGTCACGATCACCTGAACATCCTCTCCAACGCCGCCCGTCCCCATGGTCTCGAACAACATGCTTCCAGCGTGGGGCGGATGGGGAGCGGTCACCCGGCCGAGGGCAAAGCCGATCATGGTGAAGGCCGCGGCGATCAAAAGGGAAGCGTTCTTGTCCATGGCGGCAAAATGTCCCGCCGCATCCAAACTGGCAAACCCTTCGTATTTTAAGGAGCGTCCATGTTGACATCCCAGCCGCTGTCCGCCACGTTTGACACCCTCTTGCTCGAAGGGGGCAGCCTGCGGTGCGCCTTCACCGCCGGGGTGCTCGATGCCCTTGCGGCTGTGAACGACCGCCAATTCCAGCGGATTTATGCGGTCTCCGCCGGCGCCATGGCTGCCACGAGCTTCCTCTCCGGCCAGCGCAAGCACTTCATCGACGTGGCGACCTCCGTCATCGACAACGGTCAGTTCATCCGGTTCTCCTCTGCCCTGTCCGAGGAAGGCATCATGAACCTGGCACACTTGTTTGACCACGTGCGGCAACACCATCCGCTTGACCTCGATGCCGCCCGGAGCTTTCTCGGACCTCAGGAAGTGAGGTTCGTCACGACAGATGCCGAAACGGGTGCGCCTTGCTATTTGGACCCCACGCGCGGCGACTGGCTGCGCATCTTGTGGGCGTCGGCCACGCTTCCGATGGTCACCCGTGGACGAATCAAGGTCAACGGACGCTGGATGTTCGACGGCGGCATGTCCGATGCGCTGCCCCTCGATGCTGCGCTTGAAGCAGGAGGCCAGCACGTTTTGGTGGTCAGAACGCGCCCCTCCGGCATGCACATCCAGCAGAGTTGGATGGACTACTTCGCCTCGGTCTGGCACCGTGACAATCCCGCCATTGCCGAGCTGTATGAACACGGTCACGACCACTACAACGCCACTGTGGACCGCTTGGCCACCGGCGGCGAAATGGGCCGACGCTTCTTGGAAATTGCGCCGGACGAACCGCTCAAATCCGACGGCTATCGGATCCACGTGGACAGCTTGTGGTCGGACTACCACCATGGATTGAGCAAAGCGTTGGACCTCATCGCGTCGCATTCGGCCTGAGGCCTCCCCCGCCCAATCCGGAACCCCATCCGGAACTCCCTGAATTCCAACACACCACCGTCTGTTGCCAAATCGTGAACACCACGACCACCAGACGAAGTAAACGTGAATTGCGGCCTACATTTGACCCCGATTCACAACCAAGCCATGCGCAAGCTTTTCTTCTTGGCGTTCATCGCCCTGTCCGCCCAAATGCTCACCGCCCAGTGCAACGAGCTGTTCATCTCCGAGTACATCGAGGGATGGTCCAACAACAAAGCCATTGAGGTCTACAATCCCACTGGGAGCGCCATCGACATGACGGACTACCGTCTGGAGCGTTACTCCAACGGCGCCACCGCTGCGCAGGACAACCAGAAGACCGACCTGACCGGCACCATCGAGCCCGGAGGGGTGCTCGTCTATGTCCTCGACAAGCAGGACCCCGACGGCGTGGACTTCGAAGCGCCCGTCTGGGACGAGCTCGCGGAGCAAGCCGACATCTGGCTGAACCCCGTCTATGAGGAGAACAACACCATGTACTTCAACGGCAACGACGCCATGGTTCTCCGCAAAATCTCCACCAATTCTCCGGTCGACATTTTCGGTGTGATTGGCGAGGACCCCGGCTCTGCAGGATGGGATGAAATTACCCAGAACCACACCCTCGTGCGCCGCCCAGAAGTGACCGGAGGAGATGTCAATGCCATTGACGCCTTTGACGTGCTCTCCGTATGGGACTCGCTCGAAGTCAACACGTTCGACCAGCTCGGCTTCCATGTCTGTGACTGCGTCACGTCTGTGGAAGAGACGCGCGCCGCTCAGGTCAAGGCCTTCCCGAACCCCTTCACCGACCGCCTCGACCTGCTCGCGGCCCAGCCCATTGACGCCGTGGTCATCCGCACCCTCGCCGGCGCAGAAGTCCTTCGTCCCTCGGCCAATGGTCGCCGTCAACTCCGCCTCGACTTGGGCGCCCTGCCAACCGGTGCATACCTCGTCGAGGTTCGCCTGGCCGACGGCAGTGTGACGCGCCACCAGGCGGTCAAGCACTGATTTCTGCTCCCATGAAGTCGATTCTTGCCCTGTTCCTGGCCCTCGGGCTGGGCGCCTTGACCGTGCATGCCCAAAACTGCACGGTGAGTGGAACCGTTCGGGACGGCCTTTCCGGAGACGCGCTGATTGGCGCATATGTTCAGGCGGGCAGCCTCATGACCGCCACGGACATCGACGGCCGATACACCCTGTCGGTGCCAACGGGCCAGCGGGAATTGACGTTCAGCTACATCGGGTACGCCGCCCGAACGGTGGAGGTCAACCTCACCGGGACCACACGCACGTTGGATGTCAAGCTCGAGTCCCTCATCCTCGAGGAGGCCATCGTGGCGGCCGACATCGCCATTGACCGGAAGACCCCGGTCGCCTTCACCAACGTTCTTCCCGCTCAAATTCAAGAGGAATTGGCGGGTCGTGACTTGCCCCTGGTCCTCAACACCACGCCGGGGGTATACGCCACCCAACAGGGCGGTGGCGATGGCGATGCCCGGGTGACCATCCGCGGATTCGACCAGACCAACCTCGCGGTCATGGTGGACGGTGTCCCCATGAACGACATGGAGAACGGATGGGTGTACTGGAGCAATTGGGCCGGCCTCGACCTCGTGGTGCGCACCACCCAAGTGCAGCGCGGCTTGGGCGCGAGCAAATTGGCCATTCCCTCCGTCGGCGGCACCATCAACATCCTCACGGGCGGAGATGAATCCGGCAACGGCAGCTTGACCTTGCTGAGCGAGGTGGGCAACTACGGCTATGCCCGAACCAGCCTCTCCGGTGTTTTCGGCTCCCAAGAGAAAGGGTTCCTTCACTTTGTCGGCTCCTACCGGACCAACCAAGGATTCGCGGCTGGCTTGGAATCCGAGACGTACTCCTACTACCTCAAAGGGCGCAAGACCGTTGGCAACCACAACCTGAGCTTTACCACGTTCGGTGCGCCCCAACGCCACGGGCAGCGCTCCTTTCAAATGCAGGTCCACGAATTCGACGCGGACCTGGCCCGGGAGCTCACAAACGATGAGGGACGCGTGGAACTGGAGGGCATCCTCGCCGATGCCGATGAAGATGACCTGGTCTCCCGCGGCCGGGACTTCAACGAGTTCATCGTCAACTACCAGGAGGTCTACTACGACTACAATGAGGAGACGGGAATGGTGGACACAACCTATGGCCGCACCCGACGCTACAACTCCCGCCAGAACTTCTACTTCAAGCCGATTTTCACCGTGCGCGATGTGTGGGCCTTGGGGGACAAAAGCTCGCTGACGACCACGGCCTATGCCAGCTTTGGCACCGGTGGCGGTGAAGCATTGGCCAGCACGCCCGGCACGCGGCTCAATGACGGCACCTTGGACCTGCAACCCACCTGGAACAGCCACCAACTGTTCGAATTCGGCCCCAACGGCCTCAACGTCGACGCCAACGGTGAACGCAAAGGGTCCAACTTCATCCGGGTGGCCCACAACGACCACCGGTGGTATGGTGCGTTGTCCAACTTCAACACGGCACTCAACGACGACCTCAGCCTGAGCGCCGGGGTCGATGCACGCCACTACACGGGAAGTCACTACCGCACCATTGGCGACATGTTCGGGGCCGACTACTACGATGCTCCGGACGATCGCCGGGACCAGAATGCCGACTTTGACGCTCCCCTCCGCGAAGGCGACAAGTACTTCTACCACGACGATGGCCAAGTGGCCTGGGGCGGCACGTACGCCCAGCTCGAATGGGACAAGCCGCTGTACAGCGCTTTTGTCAACCTCTCCGGAGCGCAAAGCTGGTACCGCGGAATTGACTACTTCCGTCCCAAGGTGGTGACCCTCGATGACACGACCTATGAGGTGCGTTCCACCGACGAATGGCGGGTGCTCGGCGACAGCGACTGGTCCACCGGAGAATTGTCGGACGGCACGATGCTGACCGCAGACCACCCCGGTTTGGAAACCTACACCACGGATTGGGAACGCCTCACAAGCTATACCATCAAAGCCGGCGGCAACTACAACATCGACGAATGGACGAGCGCCTACACCAACCTGGGCTACCTGAGCCGTGCGCCGCTGTTCAACTCTGTTTTTGACCTCAACAACAACGTCATTGAGGGCTACGAAAACCAGTACGTGAAGGCCGTGGAGCTCGGCGTGAAGTATGCCAAGGGCCGCTTCGCCTCCAACCTCAATGCCTACCGGACTGGGTGGGAGAACAAGGCCATCAACCGGTTCTACAGCGTCTCCGGCCTCTGGCAGGATCCGAACCTCAGCGTTTACTCGGACACCACCACCACGGCTGGCCGCGAGAACCTCCTGTTGCTTGCCCAAGACGACCGCGCGATTGAGGACGTCGACTGGGGAACGGAGGCCAGCACCTTGGTGGAACAAGCCGACCGCAACCTGGGGTACAACCTGCTCAATGCGGATGCCGTGCACAGCGGCGTCGAGTGGGACTTCGCCTATGACGTGACGGACAAGTTCGACGTCCAAGGCGTCTTCTCTTGGGGCAACTGGCGGTGGACCAGCAACGAGCGGGTGGACCTCATCAACAGCTCGGACAATGGGTTCATCACCCGCACCGACAACGGCGCCGTGGCCGACACGCTGGTGAACCTGAACGGGGTCAAGGTGGGCGACGCTGCCCAGCGTCAGATCAGTGCCGCCATCAGCTACCGCCCGAAGCGGGGCACCTACTTCTCCTTGCGGAGCACCTGGTTCTGGCAGCATTACTCCAACTTCTCCCCCGGTGACGTCATCACCGAAGGCGAGCCCCGCGACGTGTGGGTGACGCCCGGCTACAACCTCATCAACCTGAACGCGGGCACCGTCTTCGACGTGAGCGACAATGCCTTGCTCCGGTTGCGCTTGAGCGTGACCAACCTGCTGGACGAATTGTACATCGCCGACGCGCGCAACAACTCGCAATACGCACCCAACCCTTACGGACCCGACGGCGGCAGTGGCCGCGCTGAGGTCTTCGTCGGCCCGCCGCGGATGATCCGCGTGAGCGCCACCCTCGAACTCAAGGGACTCCAAAACTGACCATGACCCGTTTTCTCCTCTCGGCTTCGGCCCTCTTTTGCGCCCTCTCCCTCTCCGCGCAGGACAACATCCTCGACGTCCGCAACAACTACGACATCGGTGACGTGGTGACCGTAACCGGCGTGGTCACCAGCGACGACAACCTCGGTTCGGTGCGCTACCTCCAGGACGCCACGGCCGGCATCGCGCTCTACCCCGGAGCTGACTGGTCCGATTGGGACGCGGAGCCCGTGATTGGGGATTCGTTGACCGTGACCGGTGAGATCACCGAGTACAACGGCCTGCTGGAAATTGGCCCGAACCTGTCCGCAGTGGTGTTCGAAGGAGCCGGCACCCTGCCCGAGCCACAGGTCATCGGCGCTGCCGACATGGACGAGTCTCTGGAGGGCCAATTGGTCCGCGTCAACAGCGTGACCTTCCCGCTCGCCGGTCAGGAAATCACGGGCAACAGCACCTACGATTTCACCGCCGATGG
>CBFHWV010000009.1:0-468 GCA_965659565.1 uncultured Flavobacteriales bacterium | reverse complement strand
CGACCTGCTCGGCATCGTCTCCCAGTTCTCCTTTGACGGGTCGGGGGGATACCAACTGCTCCCGCGGGGTCCTGTCGACCTCATTCCCGCTGCGGGCATTTGCTACACCTCCCCGGTGGTGCAATCCGACATGACCACGAGCAGTTTCACCTTGGGCTGGACGACGGACCTGGCCTCAGAAGGCATGGTCGAATACGGCCTGACCGAAGCGCTCGGCTCCGTGGCCATGGGCGATGCGGGCACGGCAGACCACAGTGTGGCCCTCACGGGCCTGGAAGCCGGTCAGATCTACTACGCCCGGGCCATCTCGACCCTGCCCGACGGAGAAAGTGCCACCTCCCCCATCCGTCCGTATGCCACGGTCTCCGAGTCATCCGGGGACATCCACGTTTACTTCAACGGCTCGGTGGACGCCTCCGCCGCAACGGAAGAAGTCGCCCAATCGCTTGGCGCCGACCTCAATGACAC
>CBFHWV010000008.1:7062-48452 GCA_965659565.1 uncultured Flavobacteriales bacterium | reverse complement strand
CTCACAGGAACCGTCGTCCTCGGAGGCCGTGTCATCATAGTTACAGGCTGCCGCGTCGGTACATCCCGGGGTCGGAGCGCCAGCACCGAAGTAGAACGTATCCCGGAATTCATTGCCGCCGTCACCATTGATGAAGACCTGAACGTAAACCTGTCCGCTCAGGTCACCATTCGTGGTGAATTGACCCGCCAACACTTTGAGGTCATCGCCGGCCACACCATTGGCGTCACCGTTCAAGGCATACCATGCGCCACCCACACCGTCGTCGATGGAGATGTTGCCACCGGGCAAACCGCCACCTGGATCAAACACCGTGGCCCAAGGGTTGCCCGTGGACTGCACCGTGGACACGGCCGCCTCACCGGCTGCTGCGTTCGGCGTGCCCTCCAAACCGATGGTCACCCAGCTGTCGTAGGCCAAGTCAGGATAAACCGGAAACAACAAGCTGTTGATGCCGTTTGGCGTGGAGCCACCCAACACCGCATGGTGGAAACTGGTGGTGGTGTTCACGTACGTCGGGTTCGTGGCATCACCAGAAACAGACGACAGGAAGTCGTCGGAGTTCACCATGGTGACGTAGACACGTGAACAGCTGTAGCCGGTCAGGTCTGTCGCACCCAACGCACCGACCAGCAGGCCGATGTTTTCGGTGACAACCTCGACTTCGAGGTCATAGCCTTCTGGGGCAGGGGCGGAGTTGACAGCGACTTGCTGCTGAGAGAAAAGGGTACCGAAGCAACAGAACAGTGCAACGATCAAGTTGGAAAACTTGGACATGATGTCAAGCGATTTGGTTAACGCGGTTTTTGGTTCCCCCATAGGGAGAGCCATGAAATTAGAAGATGTGAATGGATAATTTGACAACGTTCACAAACTCCACCCTCAATTCCATCTATGTTATACGTTTTAGACGACATAAATCGCTCCCCCGTCTGTATAATGCGGCGCCTCGAGTCAAATATGAAGGGACGATGAACTCTCATCTTGTCCCACTCCGGCCCGCATGGCATTCCGGCGCATGTCGATTGTGAAGTTTGGAGTATCTTCGCGGCCCATCTTTTGGTGCTATAGCTCAGTTGGTAGAGCAATGGATTGAAAATCCATGTGTCCCCGGTTCGAATCCTGGTAGCACCACACCCAAGCGGACTTCGGTCCGCTTGTTTGTTTTCAGAGATTTGCAGCGCAAGGACATGACGGCACTTGACCCCCAACTCCACCAGTTTCTGCATTGGATTGAAGAGACCCGGCCTTCACGCCTCGCCGTGATCATGGACCGCAACACCGAACGGGACTGCTTGCCGGTGATACAGCCTCTTCTTCCACCGCACACCGATTTCTTGTGCCTGTCCGACATTGGTGAAACCATCAAGTCGCTGGAGCATGCCAACGCCCTTTGGAGCCACCTGGATGCCGAGGGGTTCGACCGAAAAAGTGCCCTCGTTGGCCTCGGTGGGGGAACGGTGACCGACTTAACGGGCTTTGTGGCCAGCACCTACCTGCGTGGCATTGACTTTTGGTTGATCCCCACGTCCCTCTTGGGCATGGTGGACGCCGCCATTGGAGGAAAAACGGGAATCAACCTGAAAGAGAGCAAGAACCGCATCGGCACGTTTCAAGTGCCTTCTGGGGTCAGCCTTCACCCTGCATTTTTGCGCACCTTGCCCGAGCGGCACACGCGCTCCGGGCTCGCGGAGCACGTAAAACACCTCTTGCTGACCACACCTACACCATTGGAAGAGGCGCACTTGGAACACTGGATGACCGACGGAGATGGCCTGGACCTCGACCAAGTGGGCCACACCATTCTTCAGTCTGTCCAGATCAAGATGGCCATCGTGGGGGAGGATGCACAGGAAAAAGAGGGACTTCGAAAGCTGCTCAATTTTGGACACACCGCCGGACACGCACTTGAATCCTGGTCCATGCAATCCGAGCGCGACCTGCTTCATGGTGAAGCCGTCGCGTGGGGCATGCGCGTGGCGCTGGCTTCGAGCATCCTGAAATTTGGGGACGAAGACGGCGCCATGGCCCAAGCGGCCCATTGGCTGTCCGCCCACATGCCGTGCCCGGTGACTCCACCGGATGCGCAGGCCCTGTGGACATGGGCGTTGCAAGACAAAAAGAACGAGGGCGAGCGCGTCAACATGGTGCTCCTCGAAGCGCTGGGCAGGCCGGTGCGGGACCAATCCACGTCGCTGGAGGAATTTGAGGCCGCTGTGGACCTCGCGGAGAAGATGGCCTGAGCCCCCGATGCATGGACTAAATTCGCCGCATGGAGGTGCACATCCGTGAGGTAGCGGCATTGCTTGAAGGCCGCATCGAAGGGCCCGATGAGGGGTGCTTGGATGGCTTTGCCGGCATTGAGGACGCGGCACAGGGACAATTGACGTTTCTCGCCAACCCGGCCTACGAGTCCCATTTGTACACCACATCGGCCTCTGCCGTGCTCGTCGCAGAGGACCTCGCCCTCGCGGAAAAGATTCCGCATCAAACCGCCCTCATCCGAGTCAAGGACCCCTATGCGGCCATGGCCAAGCTCATGCAGGCCTTTGGATCCGACACCGCACCGGAGACGTCCAGCACCACCATCCACCCTTCGGCTGTGGTCCATGAACACGCCGAGATTGGCGTCGGTGTCCGCATTGGTCCACTGTGTGTTGTAGAAGCCCATGCCAGCGTCGCAGACGGCTGTGTTCTGCATGCAGGGGTGCTCATCGGAGAAGGCGCCCGCATTGGTTCATCCTGTGCGCTCGGCCAGCGCAGCATCGTGGCCCACCATTGCACCTTGGGTCAGCACTGCATTCTGCAACCTGGCGCCGTGATTGGAGCGGACGGATTTGGATTTGCACCCACCACTTCCGGTTACGAAAAAGTGCCCCAACTCGGCAACGTCATCCTCGGCGATGCCTGTGAAATTGGCGCTGGAACCACCATTGACCGCGCCACCCTGGGCTCCACCATTCTCGGCCAAGGCGTCAAGCTGGACAACCTCATCCAAATCGCCCACAACGTCCGGATTGGAGACCACACGGTTATCGCTGCGCAGACGGGTGTGGCAGGCTCCACCACCATCGGCGCCCGCTGCATGATCGGTGGACAAGTCGGCATCAACGGGCACATCCACATTGCAGACGAAACGAAGGTGGCCGCAAAAAGCGGCATCACCGCCAGCGTGACCAAGCCGGGACTGACCCTCCAAGGCAATCCCGCCAAGCCCATTGAAGACCACCAGAAAACCCAGTTGGTCCTTCGCCGAATGGTCCGTGAATTCCAAAAGCGACAGGGACCTTCCCCCTCCGATTCGAACTCCTGAGACATGTCGACGCCCAACACCGCCTTTCCCTTGGCCTCCATCCGGAGCGACAAACAGCATACCCTTGGTGCCAGTTTCACCATCGACGGCATCGGCCTGCACACCGGTGAAGCCTGCACACTGACCGTCCACCCTGCAGATGCCGGCCACGGCTACGTGTTCAAGAGGACCGACTTGCCAGACACGCCCAGCATTCCGGCAGACTGTGACCTCGTGGTGGAAACCCGCAGGGGCACGACCCTCGAGAAAGGCGGGGTCCGCGTCTACACAACCGAACACCTGCTGGCCGCGCTGTATGGATGCGGCATCGACAACGCCTTGATCGAACTCAGCGGTCCGGAAGTCCCCATTTTGGATGGGAGCAGCTGGCCTTTTGTGGCCCACATCGAACAAGTGGGCATTGTGGCGCAGCAGGCAGACCGAGAATTTCTCGAATTGACCGACACGTTGACCCACCACGATGGGGAAGGTGTGGAAATGCTCGCCGTCCCCCCTGTCGCGGATGAGTTCCGCGTCACCGTGATGGTGGATTACCACAGCCCCATTCTCGGCACGCAACACGCGAGCATGTACCATCTGGGGCAATTCGTGTCGGACATCAGCCGCTGCCGCACGTTTGTCTTTCTCAAAGAAGTGAAGTCCCTGCTCGAGCAAGGCTTGATCAAGGGAGGGGATCTGGACAATGCCATCGTCCTGGCGGAGCGCACGTACGACGCTGAGGAGTTGCAGTCCATTGCCGATTTGGCTGGAAAGGATGAACTGCGGGTGGAACCGGGCAAGATTGGCGTGCTCAACAACACCGCCCTTCAATTCGAGAACGAACCTGCGCGCCACAAGCTCCTCGACATCGTGGGCGATCTCGCGCTCACAGGGTGCTTCATCAAGGGCCACATCCTGGCCGCCCGACCTGGACACGCCGGAAACGTGGCGTTTGCCCGACAACTGAAGCGCTTGAAGGAAGCCCAAAATGGCATTCCCCATTACGACCCCACGGAAGCCCCGCTGTTCGACATCCATGACATTGAGCGGCTCCTCCCCCACCGCTATCCGTTTCTGCTGGTCGACAAGATCATCCGGCGCTCAGACACGGGCATTCTCGGCTTGAAGAATGTCACCATGAATGAGCCCTTCTTCCAAGGCCACTTCCCGAACAACCCGGTCATGCCCGGCGTGCTCCAGATCGAAGCGATGGCGCAGGTCGGTGGGATTTTCGCATTGAGCGGGGTCGAGAACCCGGAACAATGGTCCACCTATTTCATGAAGATTGACAACGTCAGGTTCAAGCAAAAGGTGATTCCCGGGGACACCATTCTGTTCCAACTCGAACTCGCCAGCCCCATCCGCCGCGGCCTCGTGCACATGACCGGCAAGGCATTTGTCGGCGGCAAGCTGGTGTCCGAGGCTGAAATGCTCGCCCAAATCATCCAGGACCGCGTTCCGACCACCGAATCCGCATGAGCGCAACCATTCCATCTGAAGGCACCTCCCCCATGGCTGTTGTCCACCCGGACGCCAAGGTGGGCGAAGGGGTCACCATCAGCCCGTTTTCCACCATTGCTGCGGACGTCGAAATCGGCCCGGGCACCTGGATCGGCCCGAATGTCACCGTCCTCGACGGTGCGCGAATCGGGGCGCACTGCCGCATCTTCCCAGGAGCCGTCATTGCCGGCATGCCGCAGGACCTGAAGTATGCCGGTGAGAACACCACCGCGGTCATTGGGGACCACACCACCATTCGCGAGTGCTGCACCATCAACCGCGGCACCACCGACCGGATGACCACCCGTGTGGGGTCGCACTGCTTGCTGATGGCTTACACCCACATCGCACACGATGCTGTCGTCGGCGACCATTGCGTGTTGGCCAATTGCGCCAGCATCGCTGGACATGTGACCATTGAAGATTGGGTGATCATCGAAGGCGTCGTGGCCGTCCAGCAATTCGTCCGCATCGGACAGCATGCCTTTGTCGCCGGAGGCTCCCTGGTTCGCAAGAACATCCCGCCTTTTGTCAAGGTGGCACGAGAACCCCTCAGTTACATCGGTGTCAATGCGATTGGATTGCGCCGCAGGGGATTCCCGGACGAATTCGTGCGCGCGGTGGAAGACATCTACCGCACCTTGTACGTGACGGGGGGCAACATGTCCAAGGCCTTGAAGGTGGCCGAAATCGAGCTTCCGGTCAGCGATGCCAAAGGCACCATCCTCGACTTCATCCGCGCTTCGGACAAAGGCATTGTCCGCGGCCCCTTCTGAATGACCCAACCCGTGCTCTCCTTCACCGCAACAGGCTTGGGAAAACGGCACGGCAGAACTTGGGTTTGGCGGCACCTAGATTGTTCCATTGAACCAGGTAGCACCTTGGCCCTGCTCGGCGCGAACGGCAGTGGGAAAAGCAGCCTCCTTCGAATTCTGTGCGGCTTCGATGCCGCCAGCGAGGGCGACCTTCATTGGTCCACGGGGCATGGAACTGTGGCCCGCGCGGACCTCCCCGGTCACATCGGCTACTGCGCCCCTGACCAAGCCCTGATCCACGACTTCACCGTGCAGGAACACCTGGCCTTCCACCGCGCCTGCCGGGCATCCTCTGAGGCAGTGTCCCTTGCGGACATGTTGACAATCGCCAGATTGGAGGGCCAAGCGCACCGGCGCATCGGCCAACTGAGCTCTGGCATGCGACAGCGGCTCGCGCTGACACTCGCATTCACCACGCCTTCCTCCGCCTTGTTCCTCGACGAGCCGACGTCCCATCTGGATGATGCCGGGCAGGCGTGGTACCTCAATCTGCTCGATGAGCACAGGGGAGGACGGACGCTCGTGGTGGCGTCCAATCGGGACCGCCAAGAGGTGCCCCGCGGGGCAGTGGAAGTGGTCCTCGGCCTGGATTCCTGAATTTTTTTTCAGCTCGAAACCCTTGAATTTCCTGACCTACGGGAGGTTCTCCCCTGATTTTTTTTATCCAAATCGAAACCGCATCCGTGGGGGTGGCGTACAGGAAGGCGAATCCACAAACAACCACATCATGATTCGCAATTCTTTCCTCTCACTCGCCGTTCTCGGCCTCCTCTTCTCCAACGTGTCCCTCGCTGCCGCACCTCAGGACGACATCCAGTGCAAGGTGGAACAGGACCAGGTCAACACCGCCATGTTCATGCAGGGCATCCTGTATCAGAGCTACCGCGCTTGCTCCAAGGGCACCATCGCTGCGCTTGAGGTGACTGCCGACGTCGAATTCAACGGCGGAAGCGTGGACGTCCACATCAAGGACGACCAGTTCAACACCCGCGCCATGAAGACCTTCACCGCGGACAACTTCAACGGGACGAGCCTGTACCTCGACAACCTCGCGATTCCGGCCCTCAAGGGAGACGGTTTCACGATCATGATCAAGACGCTCGGCAATGCGGAATGCATCTTGCCTGGCACAGACGACGACGCTCAGTTCGTCGGAGACGTCCGGGTCAATGGCACGCCTGAAGCCAAGAACATCAAGTTTGCCGCACACTTCCGTGGTGCCTCCAGCAACGTGGGCGAAGCCAATACGGGCCGCACCGTCAACAACCTCGGAACCGGCACGGGTTCCAATGCCCACGCCCGAGTGGCTGCTGGCCTCGACTTGAGCGTCCAAGGAGACTGTGTCTCTGCCCAGCGCATGAGCACCGGTGTCCTCAACTTCGAAGGCGAGACCGTGGTCCAGACCTTCCAAACGTGTGACCGCGGCCGCGTGACCGAGATCAAATTGGCCACGCCGTTTGTCGAGCCAGGCTTCGAATATGAATACGCCCTGGGCCACACCAATGGCGATGTGATCTGCGGTGGCACCTTCACCAGTGAGAACGTGATCGACGGAGAACTGCTCCTCGAACTCGACAAGGGTGCTGTGCGCAAGGGACAAAACGTGATGCTCAAGATGATCATCCCGACCGGCGCCCGAATCGCCGTGCTGGCCGCTGGCACAAGTGACTTTGGCCGCCTTTACATCGACGGACAAGCCTCCCTGTACAACCTCGCCATGGCTGCGGGCCTCGATGCCGCCAATGCCAGCGACGTGCAGAGCAGCGATGACGATGGCCGCGACCGCATTGAGCTGGGGGCCTACCCGGTTCCTTTCAGCGATGGCCTCAGCATCACGGTGCGTGGTACGGTCGCCGATGGCGCGTTGCTCCAGCTCCTCGATCAACAGGGCATGCCCGTGGAAGCGATCAGCTTGACGGGTGGTAAGCAAGAGGCGCCCATCCGCTTCGACAACCTCTCCAACCTGCGCCCTGGATTGTACACAGTTCGCCTCTTGAGTGGTCGCACCGTGGCTTCCAAGCGCATCTTGAAGGGCTGATCATTCCCAGCTCCTCCTGAATCTACTGGGCCGTCCCTTTCGAGGGGCGGCCCTTTTTTCATAGGGGGCTCACCCAGCGCGGTGCGCAGGACGCAACAAATCGAACACGGTCTTCACCGGGGCGAAGGTGGCCGGATCGATTTCCACAAACACCGTGTTCCACCGGCCCATGCTGCCATTCCAAAGTCCGGGATGTTCCAATCCTCGCAATGCACGTCCTTCATGGCTCTTGTGGACGAGGAAATCGCGACTGCCGTCCACGAACTGGGCCAACTCGTAGGGCTTTCCTGATTCGTCGCAGAGGCCGCACACCAGGTCGACAGGGTTGAAGTGGGTGGCCTTGGCCACCATCGCGCGCACTTCCGCATCGCGGCCATCCATCTCGGACGACTCGACAATCTGGGCGCGCAAGGTGCCTTCGTCATCACGGACCCAAAATGGCCCACCACCGGGCTCCCCTTCGTTGCGGACCATTCCGGCGATGACCAAAGGGCGATCCAAGGCGGCCCGAAGCCCATCTCGGTCCACGGGCAAGGCTTCCCGTTGTTGGCCAGGCCAAGCGGTCAGCCAGTGCTTCGCGGGCTCAAGACGTCCAGTACGGAGCGCATCGAGGGCCGCATTGCGCGCGTCGAGCACATCGTCTGCCAAACCAAGCAGGGCACGTCGCCATGGCAGCACTTCCGACCATGCCGAGCGCGGCCGAACGTTGTCGATGTTTTTGATGGAGATCAACCGCCCTGGATGGGCGGTCGCCAGATCCTGTAAATTGTGGAGCAGCGCGCCATGTCCCCCTGGCCTGAAGAGCGGGCCTTCTTGGGTGGCAAAGGGCTGTCCCTGTTCATCCACGGCCACCGCATCGGTGACCGGGCTTTGGACCGAAGCCGTACACACCATGTCATAGGGAGCCGCCGCGGCCCGGATGTCCGACAAGATGCTGTCAAAATCGCGCACGGGAAGCGTGAAATGCATCTCGGGTGAACCGGTGCTCAAGGTGGCTGCCCATTCTGCCAACTGCGCCTCAAAGGCATTCTGTATGCCTTCGGGCTCCCTGTGAAAGGGCATCGCGCCTTTTGGCCTTTGATGCAACGCCAACCGCTCTAGAATGGCGGACCACTTCTGGTCGACGGTGTCGCAAGGGCCGCAGGCCTCTGCTTCGTCCCGGAAAGGAAAGGCGTCCCATTGGGCCTCGAGCTGCGCCATGGAGTCGGGATCCCGCGCCAAAAGGGCCTTGAACATGCGGGTGGCTGCGCCACTTGCAGGAATGAAACGGACCACCCGGTCCGGGGACAAACGTTCGCCCCGATCGGCCCACTGGCTCAATTCGGCGCCCTGCAGTTTGAGAATGCCCGAACCCAGCGTGCAGGGTCCTTCCGGCCGACAATGGTTCGCGGTCCCCTGCAGCCGTAACCATTGGCGCTGGACCTCCTCGGCGGTCAAGCCGTGGGCCAAAGCCGCGTTCAACAAGTCAGATGGAACCTCAACGGACACGCCGCCCAAGATACGGGCCGTCTCCGGCCTTCACCGCGCAGTGAACCCAGAATTCAGGCCCTGCGAAGCCGCTTCCTGGCCCTCCGGGACAAAGCCTCTTGAGAGGTGGTCGAACCAACCCCGGACTGGCCTTCCGTCTGGCCCACCCGATCGCGCCGCATGGCATCGAGGGCCAGCGTCAACAAGGACTGGGCTTGATCGAGCCGAGACTGGATGTCCTGCGGATGTGAGGCGGTTCGCGAGACCTGTTCGATGTGCACCACGTGCTCCAACAGGGCTGTCATTCCAAGCATTCCAATGCTGCTCTTGGCCTTGTGGGCCAGCGGATGAATGTCCCGCCACCGACCGTCTCGCCAGCGCCGGTCCATTTCTTCGAAATAGGCTGGCACCTGCTCCTCGAAGGAATCCAGAATGCGGCGAACCATGGCATCATTGCCTTGGAACACCTGCTGGAGGTAATCGAGGTTGTAGTGCGCGGAGGGCATGTTGAACGGCTGGAATCGTTTTCCGGTGAAGTCCCATACGTGCCTCCCTCGTCAAAGGTTACCGATATTTGAGCATGGCCCAGCCTGCACCACGACCGCGCATTCTCGTCACTGGAGGGGCAGGCTTCATCGGCTCCCATACCGCGGTGGCCCTCCATGAAGCCGGGTATGCCCCCGTTTTGGTGGACGACCTCCGAAACAGCCGGGCGGAAGTGCGCTCCGGCATCGAGCACATCATCGGTCACCCCGTGGAATGGTGGACGGTGGATTGCGGAGACGCCCGTGCCATGGCGCCGGTCTTCGAAGCGCCCTTTGCAGGAGCCATCCACTTTGCGGCCGACAAGTCCGTCGGTGAAAGCACCCGTGAACCCGAGCGCTACTTCGACAACAACATCGGCGGAACGGCCAGGCTGCTGGCCCAACTGCGCGCGCACGGCGTCTCCAATGTGGTGTTCAGCAGCTCCTGCACGGTGTATGGCGAGGCCGAGCGCTCACCCGTGGATGAAACCGCCCCCATCCTGCCTGCGGCATCGCCCTATGGCTACACCAAACAAGCGTGCGAGCGCCTGCTGCACGACAGCCACATGGCCGCGGATGGCCGCATGGGCGTGGCCATTCTCCGCTATTTCAACCCCATTGGCGCGCACCCCTCCGGCCAGATCGGGGAACTGCCCATTGGCGCACCAGCCAACCTTGTCCCCTACTTGACCCAAGCCGTCGCCGGTCTCCGCCCTCCACTGACGGTGTTCGGCCACGACTACCCCACCCCGGACGGCACCTGCATTCGGGACTACCTCCACGTTTGTGACCTCGCAGAAGCCCATGTCGCTGCGTTGCAATGGCTCGAGTCCCACCCCGGCGCCTTGGACACATTCAACCTCGGGACCGGGCGAGGCTCCAGCGTGCTGGACGTCATCCGAGAATTCGAGGCCGCGACAGGTCTGGAGGTACCGCACACGTTGGGGGAACGCAGACCCGGCGACGTGACTGCCATTTATGCCGACCCGTCCAAGGCGGGCCGCATGCTGGGCTGGTCGACCCGACGCGACTTGAAGGTGTGCTTGGCAGATGCGTGGCGCTGGCAACAGCAGCTTCGCCACTGAGCGGACGCCATCAGGGGGTCCAGCCCGACTCGACCACGGCGCGCATCAAGGTGAAGCCGACCAGAAACCCCAAGGCCAGTTCGGCGGGCGTGTGCACCCCCAACTTCATGCGGGACCACCCCACGACGCCTGCCAGGAGGAATCCCAGGGGGAGCATGGTCTCCAAACCCAGGCCGTGCAACCGATTGAATGCCCACAGCGCGCCGAAAGCCCCGCCATTGGCGAGCAGGTGCATGCTCATCTTGAACCGCCGATTCACAAACAGCGCCAGGACAAGCGAGGCCATCATGGCCACCACCAAGCCCAACACTTCAGAAGGCAAATACACCCCCGGACGGGTCAATGCAAACAGGCCCAGCGCCTGGTAGAAGAGGACGATCAAAAAGGGCCACTGCCGCTCCGACCGCTCGCTGACTTCGAGGTCCCCCAACACACCGCGACGGTGCAACATGTAAATCGACACCGCGGGCGCCAAGGCATTGATGAGAAACACCGACCCCACATACAGCATCACGGCGGGCTGGAGCCGAAGCCAAGGGTCCACCCCCCACAGCAGACCCAACACCAGAAGCGGCGTCCAGAGCGGATGAAAGAGATAGGAGACGAAGAGGGCCAGCGCGCGCATCAGAGCTCCTTTCTGAGTCGGGCGACAGGAATGCCGAGCTGCTCGCGGTATTTGGCGACGGTGCGGCGGGCAATCTTGTATCCCTTGTCCTGCAGCACCTTCATCAGCTTTTCATCGCTGAGCGGCTTGCGCTTGTCCTCCTCACCCACGGCCTCCTCGAGGATTTTCTTGACCTCCCGGGTGGACACCTCTTCCCCACTTTCCGTGCTGAGCGATTCACTGAACAGGGTCTTCAGGAGAAACGTCCCATAAGGGGTTTGCACGTATTTCGAATTCGCCACGCGGGACACCGTGCTGATGTCCATCCCGATGATGTCCGCAATGTCCTTGAGGATCATCGGCTTCAGCTCGGTTTCATCCCCTGTGAGGAAATAGGCCTCCTGGTGCTTCAAGATGGCCTCCATGGTGAGCCGCAGGGTGTTGCGACGCTGGTTGATGGCATCGATGAACCACTTGGCCCCATCGACTTTGCGCTTGACAAACGTGATGGCTTCCTTCTGCGCTTTATCGGGATTCTTCGCTGCCGCATAGCCCGCCATCATCTCCCGGTATTCGCTGGAGACCCGCAGCTCGGGCGCATTTCTACCATTGATCTGGAGGCGCAATTCATCGTCCTCCACCGACACATGAAAATCGGGCACCACCGCTTGTATGACACGAGAAGCATCGGAACCGCTGTTGCCCGGTTTGGGGTTGAGGCGGGTCACCTCTTCCACAGCCAACTTGAGCGCATCTTCATCGATCTCCAGGCGTGACAAGAGCTTGTCGTAGTGCTTTTTGGTGAAGGCGTCGAACTGCTCGGCCAACATCCGTCGGGCAAACTGCAGCGGAATGTCGTTCGGGGCCGTTTCGAGCTTGCGGTCGAGTTGCAACAACAGACATTCCTGAAGGTCGCGCGCCCCCACTCCTGCTGGATCCAGCTCCTGCACCACCTCCAACACGGACTCGAGTTCTTCTTCCTCGACCTCAATGCCCTGACCGAATGCCAAGTCTGAGCTGATGGAATACAAATCCCGGCGGAGGTAGCCTGCCTCATCCAGGTTTCCAATCAGGAAGGAAGCGAGCAGCCGCTGGCGGTCCGTGACCGGCCGAAGCCCAATTTGGGCGGTCAGTCGCTCGGCAAAGGTCTCCCCTGCTCCAAAGGGCAGGTCGCGGTCTTCCTCCTCCCGGTGGTTGTTGACGGAATACCGGTAGCTGGGGGTCGGGTCGTCGAGATAAGCGTCGAAGTCGAAATCATCCCGCGTCTCTCCGCGGTCGTCATCCAGGCCATCGGCTTGGTCAAACTCCTCGCGCTCCTCCCGGCCTTCCTCGAGGGCCGGATTGGCCTCCAACTCCTCCTTGATGCGCGCCTCCAACTCCAGCGTGGGAACCTGCAGCAGCTTCATCAGCTGGATCTGCTGGGGGCTCAGCTTCTGCTGGAGTTTCTGCTGGAGGCTTTGCTTGAACATGGTTGAATTTAGTGCGGTGATGCCACCGCATCCCATTCAGAACTCCGCGTTCTGGGGTGTCCGAGGGAACGGAATCACATCGCGGATGTTCGTCATGCCGGTGGCGAACATGACCAACCTTTCAAATCCCATGCCAAAGCCAGCGTGCGGTGCGCTTCCGAAACGGCGGGTATCGAGGTACCACCACACGTGGTCTTCCGGAATGTCAAAGTCGGCGCACTTCTTCTTCAGCACATCCAACCGCTCCTCCCGCTGGCTTCCGCCGACGAGTTCACCGATCCCGGGAACCAGCACGTCCATGGCCGCCACCGTCTTGCCGTCGTCGTTGGCCCGCATGTAGAAGGCCTTGATTTCCGCAGGGTAATCGGTCAAAATCACGGGTTGCTTGAACTTCTTCTCGACCAGCCAACGCTCGTGCTCGCTCTGGAGGTCAATGCCCCATTCAACGGGGTACTTGAACTTCTTTTTCTTGAACGGCTTGGAGTTGCGGAGCAAATCAATGGCCTCCGTGTAGGTGATGCGGACGAAGGGGTTCTCGGTGACGAAGCGGAGGCGCTCGATGAGGCCCATTTCATTGCGCTGGTCGGCAGGAAGTTGCTTTTCGATGTCCGCCTCGCGCTTGGCGAGGAATTCCAGTTCGGCAGGGAAGCGCTCGAGCACCTTGGTCAGCACAAAGCGGAGGCAATCCTCGGCCAAATCCATGTTGTCCGCGAGGTCGTTGAAGGCCACCTCGGGCTCGATCATCCAGAACTCGGCGAGGTGCCTGGAGGTGTTGCTGTTTTCCGCGCGGAACGTGGGCCCGAAGGTGTAGACCTTGCCGAGCGCCATGGCGCCGAGCTCAGCCTCCAGCTGGCCGCTTACGGTGAGGTTGGAGGGCTTTCCAAAGAAGTCCGCCGCATGGTCGACCGCGCCGTCTTCGGTCTTGGGCACCTCATCCAGGTTGAGGGTGGTCACCTGAAACATCTCGCCCGCTCCCTCGGCATCACTGCCGGTGATGATGGGGGTGTGGAGCATATAGAATCCGGCCTGGTCGAAGTACTCGTGGATGGCATACTGCAGGCCGTGGCGAAGGCGGAAGACGGCGTTGAACGTGCTGGTCCGGAAGCGCAGGTGCGCCTTTTCACGGAGGAACTCCATGGTGTGGCGCTTCATCTGGATGGGGTACACCTCGGGGTCTGCGTCGCCGAGCACCTCAATGCGGGTCACGTCCACCTCAGTGGCCTGGCCGGCCCCTTGGCTCTCCACCAGCACGCCTTCGGCACGGATGGCGGCGCCAGTAGTCAAGCGCTTCAGCAGGGCCTCATCGGTCCCCTCACGGTCAAGGACAAGCTGCAGGTTGCCAAGGCAGGATCCGTCGTTGACCGACAAAAACTGGTTGTTCCGGAAGGTGCGAACCCAACCGCAAACCGTGACATGTTGCCCGACCAACGCCGTGTCGAGCAATTCGGAAATGGCATTTCTCTTCACGCCGCAAAGATGCGGCGATTCAAGCCCGATTCGGCGCCTGCATTTTGTCGGCGGCCACCACGCCGTCCCGAAGCCGGACCACCCGGTGGGCATACGCTGCAATGTCCTCTTCATGGGTGACCAACACCACCGTATTTCCGGCAGCATGGATCTCGTCAAACAAGGCCATGATCTCCACGGAGGTCTTGGTGTCGAGGTTGCCGGTCGGCTCATCCGCCAACAACAAGTCGGGTCGGTTCACCAATGCCCGTGCCACTGCCACGCGCTGCCGCTGGCCCCCGGACAGCTCGTTGGGCCGGTGGTCCATGCGGTCTGCCAGCCCGACCTGGTCGAGGACCTCCCGGGCACGGGCTTCCCGGTCCACTTTGGATGCGCCGGCGTACACCAAAGGCAAGGCCACGTTTTCGAGTGCCGTGTAGCGCGGCATCAGATTGAACGTCTGAAAGACGAAGCCGATGCGGCGGTTCCGGATGTCGGCCAGGGCATCGTCATCGAGCGTGCCCACATCTTCTCCTGCGAGGTGATATCGACCGGATGTCGGGGTGTCCAAGCAACCCAACATGTTCATCAGCGTTGACTTTCCGGAGCCGGACGGTCCCATGAGGGCTGTGTATTCTCCCTGTCCCAATTCCATCGACAGACCCCGCAATGCGTGCACTTGTTGCTCACCCACCTGATAGGTCTTCCAGACATCCTGCACCTGAATCAACGCCGCCATGGGCGCAATTTACCCCAACCCGTGGCGCTCGATGCTGTATTTTTCACCCGATGAAGTCCATGAACCTGAACCACTTCAGCTTGCCATTGCTGGGCATCCTGTTGACCCTCAGCCTCGGCGCACACGCTCAATTGGTCACCGACAACACGGTCACCCCGGAGCAAGCCTTGGTCGATTTCCTGCTTGGAGAAGGGGTCGAAGTGAGCAACATCACCTTCAGCGGCGATCTGAACCAGATTGGAAGCTTTGATGCCGCCGCCACCAACATTGATATTCCGGACGGCATCATGCTGGCCACGGGCGACATCGATGTGGCCATTGGTCCAAACGATGCAGGGGGTGCCGGCCTCGGCGGGGGCAATTTTGGTGCCGGCGACGCAGACCTCACCGCTTTGAGCACGTTCAACACCAACGATGCGGCCATTCTCGAATTTGACTTCGTTCCATCGGGAGACTCGTTGATTTTCAACTACATCTTCGGGTCAGAGGAGTACAACGAATATGTCTGCGGATCGGTCAACGACGCCTTTGGTTTCTTCTTGTCAGGACCTGGCATTACCGGTCCCTACAGCGACAACGCCGTCAACTTGGCGGTCATCCCCAACCCGGTGATCGACGGGGACTTCATCCCGGTGACGATCAACTCCGTCAACCTCGGAATCCCAGGTGGTTCCGGCACGGCGACCAACTGCAACCAGGTGTCCGAACAGTGGAACCTGAACACCGAATACTACGTGGACAATGAGGGCAACAGCGACCCCACCTCTGTCCAGCTCGACGGCTTCACCGTGGTCCTCACGGCAGCAGCGCTGGTCCAATGCGGGCAGACCTATCACATCAAGATTGCCATCGCCGACGCCGGGGACACCGCCTGGGACAGTGCGGTCTTCCTGGAGGGTGGCAGCTTCGCCTCCAATGGGGCCAACATCGAAGCCTCGGCCAGCATTGGAGGCGCCCCGGTTTTCCTCGGAGACACCGTGGTGGTCGAGGGTTGCAACGAGGCCGCCTTCACGGTCATTCGCCCCGTGGCCGACCAAACCGACACATTGGAGCTGACCATTCTTGGCACCGCCGAATCCGGTTTGGACTTCGTGCCCATCGACACGGCCATCATCATGGAGGCTGGCGTCAATGAGCAGCAGGTGCTCCTCGAGGTCATCGATGACAATCTTGCAGAAGGCCCGGAAACGGTCACCCTCGAGTACCTCTACGTCAACCTCTGCGGCGACTCCACCCTGGCATCGGCCACCCTCGTCATCCAAGACCCGGATCCGCTCCTCGTGCAGGTCCCCGACGAAGTGGCCCTCTGCCCGCCCGTGGAGATTTCGGCCCTGGTCACCCAGGGGTATGCGCCGTTTGAATTCGATTGGTCGACGGGAGACAGCACGGCGACGATCGACTACACCGACCTGGAGCCCACCACCATTGACCTGACGGTCACGGATGTCTGCGGCGACTCCATTGTCCTGCCCATCGACCTGGTTGACCCCACCCCACTCGACGTGCAAATCGTCCAGCAAAGCGACCCCTATTGCCCCGGTGATCCGGTGGTACTGGGCACCGAAGTGTTGTCGGGAAGCGGCACTGTCACCTGGAGCTGGTCCGCCAACGTCGACAACGCCAACGGTGGCTCCGCCAATGTCAGCCCCAGCACCAACGAGACGTTCACCGTCAACGCAGAAGATGCTTGTGGTCAGGAAGATGAAGCCAATTGGACGGTCATCGTTCCCACGTACGAGCCCATCGTCAGTGAGGATGTCACGTTTTGCCTGAACCAATCCGGTGTGCTGGGCGTGGAAGGGGGAACCTTCTTGTACACCTTCGCCGGTCTCGACGGCACGTCGTTCATGCAAGATGCGGGTGCGGATTCCAGCGTGACCTTCACCAACGGAACAGGAAGCATGTATGTGTGGGGGGCGAATTCCACCACCACCGTCGTGATCACCGATGAATGTGGCACTTCCGTCAATGTCAACGTGACGTCCGAAGCGTGTGAAACCATCATTCCGAACATCTTCACGCCCAACAACGATGGGGAGAACGACCGCTTCGAAATCGATGGCATCCTCGGCTACCCGGGAAGCAGCCTTCAGGTCTTCAACCGTTGGGGAAATGAGGTCTTCTTCGACCCCAGCTATGATTCCACGTGGGAAGCGGAAGGCCTGCCGGACGGCACGTACTACTACATCTTCAACCGCAGCGACGGCGTGAGCTTTGCCGGACACGTGCAACTGGTGCGCCAGCGATTCTGAGGGGCCAGCGACCCGACTCGGAGTAGGGTCAATGCGCGATCAAGGACCGCCCACTCATCTCCTTGGGGGCAGCGATGCCCATGAGGTCGAGCACCGTGGGGGCCACATCCGCGAGAATGCCCGCTTCAATGGCGTGGACCCCATCGGCGATGGTGACAATCGGCACCAGATTTGTCGTGTGCGCGGTGTGGGGTGAACCATCTGCGTTTCGTGCCAATTCAGCATTGCCGTGATCGGCAATGACCACAAAACGGTAGCCCTTCGACCGTCCTGCAGCCAAGACCCGCTCGAGCTGGCGGTCGGTTTCCTCGCACGCGGCCACAACGGCATCGAAGACGCCCGTGTGACCGACCATGTCGGGGTTGGCGAAGTTGAGGCAAATGAAATCCGGGGCAGCATCGGACTGGATGGCTGCAATGGCCGCGTCAGCCACCCCTGCCGCGCTCATGGTCGGCTGGAGGTCGTATGTGGCTACTTTGGGTGAGGGCGCCACGGCCCGCTGTTCTCCTTCAAACTCCGCTTCGCGCCCGCCGCTGAAAAAGAAGGTGACGTGCGGATACTTCTCGGTTTCGGCCAACCGCAACTGGGTGCCGCCCACGGCACTGACCACTTCACCGAGGGTCATGGGCAGATTGGGCTTGTCGTACAGGACCTCCACACCTTGGAACCGGTCGTCATAATTGGTCATCGTGACGTAATGCAAGTCCACGGTGGACATGCCGTGGTCCGGGAAATCCTGCTGGGTCAAGGCCGTGGTGATTTGACGGCACCGGTCGGTCCTGAAATTGAAGCAAAAGACCACATCGCCCGGACGGACCCGGCCGTCCACCCCCTCGATGACGGCCGGCTCGACAAATTCATCGGTCACATCCGCATCGTAGGCGGCGGTCATGGCCGCTGAGGCGGATGAAAAACGCTGGCCCTTTCCGTGGCAGAGCATGTGGTACGCCTTGGCGACGCGTTCCCAGCGCTGGTCCCGATCCATGGCCCAGTACCGGCCGCACACAGTGGCCAAGGCCGCTCCCGTCTCCGCACAGACCTCTTCCAACTCTGCGAGGTATCCGGCACCCAACTTTGGTGCCGTGTCCCGGCCGTCCGTGAAAGCGTGGACCACCACATCCGGAACCCCTGCATCCGCAGCGATGCGAAGCAGGGCATGCAGGTGGTCCTGTTGGCTGTGGACACCCCCGCGGCTCACCAGCCCCATGAAGTGCAGCCTGCGGCCCGCTTCTTTGGCGCGCGACAGGGCCGCTTGAAGGATTGGCTCGGTCGCGATGGAACCGTCCGCCACGGCACGGTCAATGCGAAGCAGGTCCTGATAGACGATGCGGCCTGCGCCGATGTTCAGGTGGCCCACCTCACTGTTGCCCATCTGACCTTCGGGCAGGCCCACGTCCTCACCGTGGGTCACCAAGGTGGCGTGGGGGTGGTTGGCCAGGATGCCGTCGAAGCAGGGGGTGTTGGCGGAGTGGACGGCATTGTGCTCGTCCGGGGTGCCGAGGCCCCAACCGTCCAAGATGATGAGCGCAGTTTTGTTGTGCATCGCGCCGCGAAATTAGCCCCTTCCAAGGCCCCGACACCTCGCCCTGGCCACCTATGCCAACATCGAGGTGGGAACGCGCAAAAGGGGGCCACTTGACATCGGGGGCTCCCCCAAGACCAGGATGCCCATCCGAAACAGATCCAAAGCACGAATGCCGGGGCGTGTCGCCAAATCGCACCAGGCGCGGTGCATCCCACGGGACCAGCGAATGTCGTCCACCACCACCCAGCTTCCAGGTTGCAGCGCGGGTTGCAGGTCAGCCCATTGGGCGAGCAGGATGCCGGGCTCGTGGTGCCCGTCGAGAAAGACCACATCAAAGAGGGGGCCATCGCGCATCACTTCAGGCAGGGTGTGTGAAAAAGGGCCGCACACCAGCCGCGGCGCCCAGGGCGCCAGATCCTGCTCGGCCAAAGCCACCAAGGTTGGACTGCCCTCCAGTCCGGTGTAGTCCACCTCGCCATTGGTGGCGTGCAGCATCGACAGCGCTCCCAGGCCCAAATTCGTCCCCACTTCCAGCACCCGCAGGCGTTCTTCAGGCCGCTGAAGACGCGCGGATTCCACCACGGCCCGCAACCACAGGGCTTTGTTGCGATCCGTGCCCGCCGTCTTGGCCACGTCTCCCACGGTCGTGGAGACCTGACGGCCTTCCGGTGGGCAGCCCGCCCCAAAATCCAACACGTCCAGAGCTACCTCGGATTTGCTCAGCTCCTTCCGAAATTCAGAGGTGGCATGAGCGGCGGCCTTGGCTTGGATGGACTTTCTGGCGTCAAAAACCGCCTTCCAAGGCGACCCTGCTCTTTCCGGGGCCTTTTGCATACCGCGCCAGCGCCACCACCACAAGCCCCAATCCAACAGTCCGCGAGTGCGCCCCATGCCTGCAAGGTCGGGCTTCCTTACTTTCGCACCCGTCTTGGGCGGTTAGCTCAGTTGGTTCAGAGCATCTCGTTTACACCGAGAGGGCCGGGGGTTCGAGTCCCTCACCGCCCACCAAGCATATGAAAGTTGTGGGGCGAGGCCTGCAACACAAGGCACAGAGGCCTTGTTGAAAAAAGCCGTAACTTCATCACAAGTCGTTTTTTGTAAGCTTTTCGTCGAACCATGGCTCGCATTTGCACCCTTCCCCTTTGGCTTCCCGTCGTTTTCATGGCCAGTCTTGTCTCCTCGCCCACTTTGGCGCAGGAATCTGAGCACGGGGTGGCCTACGAGTGGATTGAAGCCCAACTGAAGGGCATTCGTGTGGACTTTGCACGACCTCCCATCCACGCAAGAAACCTCCACCATGTCTCCTTGGCCATGTACGATGCCTGGGCGGCCTACGATGACGTGGCCGAGCCGATTCTTTTGGGCAAGACCATTGGGGGGTACACCGCGGAATTCAACGGCATTCCAGAAAACATCCTGCCTTTTCTCGACATCCCACAGGCCCGGGAAGAAGCCGTGTCGTATGCCGCTTACCACGTCCTCACCCACCGCTACTCCAACTCTCCGGGCGTGGTGACCTCCCAAGCGCGTTTCGACTCCCTGTTCACCGCATTGGGGTACGACCCCTCCTTCACTTCCAACAACTATCAATTCGGCTCTCCGGCTGCATTGGGCATTTACATCGCGGAGCAGGTCATCGCATACGGCCTTCAGGATGGTGCCAACGAAGCCTTCGATTACACCAACACCTATTACGAACCGCTCAACGACCAGCTCGTGGTGGATGATCCGGGCAACCCGACGGTTTCGGACCCCAATCGTTGGCAGCCTCTGGCCATCAACGGCTTTGTGGACCAATCCGGCCAGGTCCTCGAAAGCGCCCCTCCCTTCCAAAGCCCGGAATGGGGTTGGGTGCAGCCCTTCGCACTTGACGATGACCAGATGGTCCTTTACGAGCGCGACGGCGAATTGTGGCCCACCTGGCTCGACCCGGGTTCCCCAGTCTACATCGGAGGCGACCAACCGGCTGCAGTGGACAGCATGTACAAGCACCATTTCGCGATGGTGAGCATTTGGCAATCGCACCACGACCCGTTCAATGGCGTGATGATCGATGCGAGCCCGGCGTCCATTGGCAATGCCCCCACCCTGCCCATGGATTACTTGGACTACGGTGACTTCTACAACTACTTCGATGGCGGCGACGCGGGAACGGGTCACACCCTGAATCCGGCCACCGGCATGCCTTACGAAGAACAGATGGTGCCCCTCGGTGACTACACCCGGATCTTGGCTGAATTCTGGGCCGACGGACCGGACAGTGAGACCCCGCCCGGCCACTGGTTCAGCATTCTCAATGAAGTCATGGAGCACCCTGCCTTCACGCACGACTGGATGGGCGAAGGGGAAGAACTCGACCCGCTCGAGTACGAAGTCAAGGCCTATGCCACCTTGGGCGGAGCAGTTCACGATGCCGCCATCGCCGCTTGGAGTGTCAAAGGCTATTACGACTACACGCGCCCCATTTCGGCCATCCGATACATGGCCGACCAGGGGCAATGCTCCGACCCTGGGCTTCCGAGCTACAGCCCAAATGGCATTCCGCTCTTTCCGGGGTACATCGAGCTCGTGGACGACACGGACGACCTCGCCGGAGATCTTGGAGAGAACATTGGCAAGATCAAGCTCTTCACCTGGAAAGGCCCGGACTACATCGACACCTATGAAGATGAGAGTGGCATTGACATTCCGATTGACACGACCGGCAACATCGCGGGCGTCGATTGGATCCTCGCAGAGAACTGGTGGCCGTATCAGCGCCCTTCGTTCGTCACCCCCCCCTTTGCTGGATTCGTATCCGGCCACTCCACGTTCAGCCGCGCTGCTGCTGAAGTCCTGACTGCGATCACAGGTGATCCGTATTTCCCGGGCGGCATGGGCGAGTTCCATTGCCCACAGGACGACTTTCTCGTGTTTGAGGTGGGCCCCAGTGTGGACGTCACCTTGCAATGGGCGACCTATCGGGATGCGTCCGATCAGTGCAGCCTGTCTCGCATTTTTGGTGGCATCCACCCCGTCCAAGACGACATTCCCGGGCGATTGATGGGGCTGACCTGTGGCGTGCAAGCCGTGGATCTGGCCAACAGCTACTTCGATGGCACCATCAACAACACTTGCGGCATCGGGCCGTACGGCGGTTGTTTGGGTGATGTCAATGGCGACGACATGCAATCGGTGGACGACATCCTGTTCATGCTGGCCAACTTTGGTCACATGGGGCCACATCCGGCTGACCTCGACCTTGACGACCTTGTCGGCACCACCGACTTGCTGATTTTGCTGGGGGTCTTCGGGTGCGTCTGCCCCTGATCAAGCACCGAGCGCTGTCAGGGCTTCGCCCACGGTGAACACGCTGCCCAGCACGACCACCACCTCTTCGTTTTGTCGGCTCTTCAAGGCCGCCTGGACCGCCTCGGCCACGCTGGCGTGCACCTGACCTTGCCGGCCCGCTTTGATGGCGAGGCCTGACAAGGTCTGGACTTCCATCGCCCGCGGCACGTCGGCAGCGCACCAATGGTGGGCCACCGCTGGCGGCAGACACTGAAGGGCCTCGGCCACATCCTTGTCGGCCACCGTCCCGTAGACCAGCCGCAGTGGACGGCCCATTTGCCGCAAGGCGGCGCCTGTGGCGGTGAGGCCTTCCACATTGTGGGCGCAATCCAGCAAGACGTGGTCTCCCGCCCAATGCCAGCGGCCGCGCAGCCCCCAAGCAACCGGGCCTGCGCGAAGCACCGCCTCATCTGAAGCGGCATCCCCCTCCTTGACCAGGGACAATATCCGGCGGGCGACCGCCCGGTTGCGGGCGAGCCAAGTCGGCCCTTCCACCGGTTCGGGGTCCGGCAGGCCATCGTGGACCTCCACCCCCAGCCGCATCGATTGCTCCAGCACCACCGACCGCGCTTCTGGCGGCAGGATGCCCAGCACACAGGGCACACCTTCTTTCAGAATGCCCGCCTTCTCGCGGGCGATGGAACGCAGGTCGTTGCCGAGGAATTGCTGGTGGTCCATCCCGATGGACGTGATGGCCGTCACCAGCGGCGCAGGAAAGATGTTGCTCGAGTCCAACCGCCCCCCCATTCCGGTCTCCAACACCGCTACATCGACCCCAGCCTTGTGGAAGGCGTCGAGTCCCATGGTGAACATGACTTCGAAGAAGCTGGGCTCCCACGTGCGCCAGACCTCCATGTTGTCTGCCACGAAGGCGACGAAATCCGATTCAGAAATGCAGGCCCCGTTGATGCGGATCCGTTCGCGTGGATCCTCCAAATGCGGCGACGTGGACACCCCCACCTTCAGGCCCCGGGCCTGGAGCGATGCAGCCACGGCATGGGACACTGAGCCCTTGCCATTGGTGCCTGCGATGTGAATGACCTCGAGCCCCTTTTCCGGATGGCCGAGGGCGTCACACAGCCCGAGGGTCTTGGACAAATCCAAGCGGTACCGCACAGGTCCAGTCCTCTGAAACATGGGCAGCTGCGCGTACAGCCATTCCAACGTCTGTGGATAGGTCATGGTGCGCTGTTCTTCACCCCAACTCATAGGAGGTCACGCCGTAAATCCGGTCCGCGGGCCAAGCGGGGGTGGGTCCATGCACCATTCGGGCCACTTCAAAGACGGGCGCTGCGCCGCGTGTGGTCACGAGGGACACCGCATCCGCATTGTTCATGGGGACATCGAGGAAGACGGGCTCTCCGGGCGCCGCAGCCAGACAGGCGTCCAAGAGCGCAGCGGCTGCCTCAGGCGTGTCCGCAAACAGCGGGCCGATGCGACGGCCCTCCGAAGCCAACCGGATGGCGGCCCAGCCCCGAAGCGCTCCCTGTTCTTCAAACCGGAAGACTTGACCGCCTGGCTGGTCAACCCACGCCGCCAAAAACAGAGGGCGGTCGTACAAGAAACAGGTCTTGTCGTAACGGTTCAGGGCATCCATGGGGCCCGGTCCTTCTTCGATGGAAGGGTGCCGCTCGCTCGGGGTCCCCACACATTGGTGTCGGACATTGGCATAGGCCTTTTCGAAGCCGCCCTTGGCATAAAACGGCTGCATGTCCACCACGCCATCCATGCCGATGGCCGCTTCCGCATCGAGGCCAGACAACAGCGTGTCCCGACGTTGCGTCCAGAGGTGCCTGCCGATGCCCAACCCCCGCAGTTCAGGACGGACCAGAAAGAACCCCATGAACCCGAATTCGGTGCCGTATCGGACCACACTCCCCCCGGCAATCAACGCCCCATTCCAATGGAAGCCCCGATAGCCTTGGGGGTCTTGAATCCAAAACGCTTCTCGGTCATGGCACCCGGGATTCCACCCTTCGAAATCGCACCAATCCATGAGCACATCGAAGTCCGCCCGGTTCAGGGTGGTGAACGCCAGGTCTTGGATGCAGTCTGCAGAAAAATCGGCCGGAATGGACTGCTCAGGCCAAGCGCTCATTGCAACTCGAAGTTGAATTGAATCCACCCGATGCGGGTTGGCTTGGTTGGGTGGCTGCTGAACTTGGCCGTCAGGGCCGCTTCCTTGGCCAAGGCCACCAAGCGGCTGCTGGACGTCGTGCTGTTGTTGGGGTCAAACCGAGCATCCGTCACCCGTCCGGATTTGTCGACGTAAATCTTCATCCGCACCACCCCCTCTTCATCGGGTTTGCGGTCGAGGCTCGGCTCGCCAATCATGGTGCCGCCCTCGAGAAAGCTGTCTCCGAAATCTCCGGAAACCACGCCTGCACCCTCGATTTTGCCATCCTCAGCGCCACTGTTGCCAATCCCCTCCTGCTGGCCCTCCGAGCCACCACCGCCGCTGTTGCTGAACATCTGGCTCAGCGCGTTGGACAGGTCTTGGGAGATTTCGGGCTCCGGGTCGGGATCCTCGACCTCCGTTACCTCTTCCACCACCTCCTCCTGTGTGGGGACATCCACTTCACTGGATTCCTCGGTGACCACGGCTTCCACCGGCGCCACTTCCTCCACCGTGCTTTCGCTCACCTCCTGTTCGATGACCTCCTCCACCCGTTCAGAAGGCACTTCGGTCTCGCGGTCGCCACCGGCTTCTTCCACATTGCCGAAGTCCGCCACACCCACGGCCACGAACTGCTCCCCCGGCGGGGGGGTGACCTCCTGAAACGCCACGAGAAACAGGCACGCCAACACAATCACGGCGTACGTCACCGTCGAAAAGACGGCGGCGCGGCGGCGCTCGCGGCGTTCCTGCTCGGCCTGGTGGGCGTTCCAGTCAAAGTGCGACATGGGCGGATCAGCGGGTGGGTTGGGCGCCGAGCATGACCTTCCAGTCGTTCGCCTTGGCCAGGCCGATCACTTCGACGGTCTGACCGGTGGGCACGGCTTGGTCGACTTGGAGGTACAACACCGGATCACTCTGGTCGGCAAACTTGACCCGCAAGGCAGGCTCGATTTCAGAACGCGAGATGGCGGTGCCGTTGAGATAGTAGGTGCCGTCGGGCTTGATGGACACGGTCAGCCGCGAACTCGCGCTGCTCGTCCCCTTGCTCTGCGGCAGGTCCACGTTGACCCCATTCGACACCAGGGTCGACAGGATGACAAAGAAGATCAGCAGCAGGAACACGAGGTCCGTCATCGAAGACATGTTGCCCCCGGCCTGTACCTGGTTGCGTTGTCCGAGGTTCATCAGCGGGCGGGTTCCTCGAGGATGTCGATGAATTCAAGGCTGCTGGCCTCCATTTTGTGGATGACCTTGCTCACCCGGCTCACGAGGTGGTTGTACGCCATGTAGGCGATGATGCCCACAATGAGGCCGACGATGGTCGTGATCATGGCCTGCTTGGTGCCGGAAGAGATGTCGTCCACCCGGACCATGCCCGCGTTCTCCATGTCCAAGAAGACGTTGACCATGCCGATGACGGTTCCGAGGAACCCGATCATCGGCGCCGCTCCCGCGATGGTGGCGAGCGTGCTCAAGTTCTTTTCCATGCTGTAGATCTCCAGCTTGCCCACATTCTCGATGCTGGCGGAGATGTCCTTGAGGGGCTTGCCGATGCGGGCGATGCCCTTGTGCAACATGCGCGCGATGGGAGTGCCGCTCTGCTCGCAGAGGTTCCGGGCGCTGTCGAGGTTGCCCGCGGACAAGTAATCCTTGAGCTTGGCCATGAAGTCCTTGTCTTCCTTCGATGCCTTCCGGATGGCCATGGACCGTTCGAAGAAGATGAAAATGGCAATGAAGCTCATGATCGCCAGCGGCAACATGATGTACCAACCGCCGGAGAGCAGCAGCTCGAAGATGGACACGTCGCGGGTCACCACCTCTCCGGCGGCGGCCATGGCGTCTGTGGCACCGTCGGACTCCGTGACGGTGGTGCCGCCGAGGGTCAGGTCCTGAATGCGGGTGAGGACGAGAAGGGGAAATTGCATGGCGTTCTCTGTGCGTTGTAGCTCAACGTCGAAGGTCGCCGATTGCGTATGCTCCCCGCCGGGAGACCGCCGGGGGTTTCCCCCCGCGCATTGTTCACACCGGGCGTCAGGCGCCCATGCCGAACATCAGCCAATACACTGCCGCACCAGCGAGGTAGCCGGCGATGGCCAGCAGGCTCATCTTCTTGAGGTACCAGACGAAGTCGATTTTCTCGAGCCCCATCACGGCCACCCCTGCTGCAGAGCCAATGATGAGCGCGCTGCCGCCCGTCCCAGCACAGTACGCCAAGAACTGCCAGAAGATGCCGTCTTGCGCAAAGTTGGTCAACCACACATCCATGGTCCCGGGGGCCGCGACCTCGTACATGCCCATGGACGCCGCCACGAGGGGCACGTTGTCAACGATCGCCGACAGCAATCCGATCGCGATGTTGATGAGGTAGACATCGCCAAGAGCCGTGCGCAACCAGTCCGCTGAAGCGATCAAATGTCCCGCTTCCTGAAGGGCCCCGACGGCCAGCAAAATGCCGAGGAAGAACATGACCGATGCGGTGTCGATTTTGCGCAGCACCCCCACCACGCTGAGCGGCTTGCGGTCCTGGTCGTTCTTGGACCGATGCAGGACTTCCGTAGTGAGCCACAGCACGCCCAGCGACATCATCATTCCCATGAATGGCGGCAGGTGCGTGACCGTTTTGAAGATGGGAACAAACAGCAGGCCGCTCACGCCCATGGCAAAAATGAGGTTGCGCTCTCCGGGGGTCGTGGGATCGGCTTCCTCGTCGGGGTCGCGGCTGTCCGGCCGCTCGACCTCTCCCTTCATGCGGATGGACATGATGCCGATGGGCACCACCATGCAGACGATGCTGGGCAGGATCAAGTGGGCGATGATCACAGGGGTGGTCAGCTGTCCGCCGATCCACAACATGGTGGTCGTGACGTCCCCGATGGGCGACCACGCTCCACCGGCATTGGCCGAAATGATGACCGCACCGGCAAACAGCCAACGGGTGGGCTTGTCCGCAATCAGCTTTCGCAGGAGCGAGATCATCACGATCGACGTGGTGAGGTTGTCCAAAGCCGCGGAAAAGAAGAAGGTCAGGATGGCGATGATCCAAAGCAGGCGGCCCTTTTTGCGGGTCTTGATGCGGTCGGTGATCACCGCAAATCCATTGTGGGCGTCCACCAACTCCACGATGGTCATGGCGCCGAGGAGGAAGAACAGGATGCTCGAAATCTCCTCCATGTGGTGCAAGAGCCGGTGCTCAAAAAACACCTTGAGCGCGCCGCCATGGTCGCCATGACCGTGCCCGTGGAGGAAGTCGTTGAAGCGGTCCACCAGGTGGGCCGGGGCCTCGTGGTAGCCCAAAACGAGCACCGCCCAGCACAACGTGCCCGTGATGAGGGCGCTCGCCGCCTTGTCAATGTGAAGGTTGTGCTCGAGGGCAATGAACAGGTACCCGAGAACAAAAATGAGGATGAGCAACGTGGCCATGGTGAATCAGAGGAGTTGTTCGAGGGCAATGGACAACGCGGTAGAACTGAGGTTCGTGCGCTCTGGATTGCGCGCGCGGCAGCGTTCCATGGCCGCACGGATGCAATCCGAGGTGTCATTGAAAATGGCGGCATCTTCGAGGTGGACCTCGCCGTCGCCCATGAGGTAGCCAAAGACACGGGCCATGCCGCAGTTGGCGATGAAATCGGGAATGACAGCACATGCCCCGTCTGCTTTTTCAGAGATGGGGCCGTAGAAGATTTCACGGTCTGCAAAGGGCACGTTGGCACCGCTGGACATCACCTCGAGACCGGCCGCCAACATGCGGTCCAATTGATCTTCGGTGACCAGCCTCGACGCCGCACAAGGCAAGAAGATGTCGGCCCCCACATCCCAGATCGCCGCATTCACCTCCTCGAAGGGGCGGATGGCGGGGTCGGAGAGCGCGTTGCCGGCTTTGGCGAGAAACAGCCGCCGAATGTCATCCAGCCCCATGCCTTCCGGCCGAAGAAGTCCGCCCACCCGGTCGATGATGCCGGTGATGACTGCGCCCTGTTTGGCCAAGTACAATGCTGCAGCGGCACCCACATTGCCCCATCCTTGGACCAGCACGCGCTTGCCTGCGACATCCCCGCCATACAGCGCATAGAAATGCCGCACGGATTCGGCGACGCCATACCCGGTGATCAAATCGGCCACCCGGTATCGGACGCCCCCGCCATCCGGCAGGAAATCGGGATCTTCCACCACCTTGCTGACCCCTTGGCGCAGGCGACCGATGCGGCGGACCTTTTGGGCTTCGTCTGGCTTGAAATGGCCATTGAACACCCCCTCTTGAGGGTGCCAGACGCCACACGCCTCGGTCATGGGGATCACTTCGAGCCCGGCATCCACATTGAGGTCTCCCCCTGTGCCGTAATAATGCTTCAACAGGGGCGTCACCGCTTGATACCAACGCCTCAAAACGCCCTCCTTGCGAGGGTCGGAAGGATCGAAATCAATGCCGCTTTTGGCTCCCCCGATTTGGGGTCCACTCACGGTGAATTTGATTTCCATGGTCTTGGCGAGGGAGACCACTTCTTGCCGGTCGAGGCCCTTTCGCATTCGCGTTCCGCCCCCTGCAGCGCCCCCACGAAGGCTGTTGATCACAACCCATCCGCGGGCCTCGGTTTCAGAATCGGTCCATTCAAACACGATTTCCGGCGCGCGTCCACTGTAAGTGCTGAGCAAGTCTTTCATACCAATCACGGCCCGTTCATTCCGGGCGGCGTGAAGGTACCGAACAGGACGCCTCCATGCACATCCTTCGAAGCGCCGGTGACACTGGCCAATGAGGTGGTCTTGCCGTGGGCCGTCCGCCAGGCCAACCAAGCAAATGCCGCCGCTTCCTTTCCGTTGACCCACAGTGCGGCCGGCACGTCCACTTCCATGCCGTTCTCCTCCAAGGCCTGGGTGAGGGCGGAACGGAGAATGGGGTGGTGCACGCCACCGCCCGTCACCAACACCCGACCTGGGCGGGCTGGCAATCCCGCTGCGATGGTGTCCGCGATCCAATGGACAGCGGTGGCCAAGGCGTCCTCGGGGCGGGGCACCGTGTCGAGGATGTCGTGCAAAAAAGCCAAGTCTTCCGCAGCCAAGGACTTGGGCCAGGCACGCCTCAAATAGGTCCAACCCTGAAGCCCCTCGAGTGCCCGCACATCCAGCTTTCCAGCCGCTGCGCCCTTGCCATCGCGGTCCACGGTCCGCCCCATCCTGCCGGCTTGGCGGTTGAGCAGGAGGTTGCACCCACAGAGGTCAGACGCCCGAACCGGATGCCCTGGCAGCGCCGACGTCACATTGGCAATGCCACCGAGGTTCAAGCAAGCGATGTGGTCCGGGAAGACCACGGCGTCAAACAACGGAACGAGGGGCGCCCCCTGACCGCCCATGGCGACATCGGCCGAACGGTAATCGGCGACGACGGGCAATTGAAGGGCGCGGTGCAATACAGAGGCGCAACCAATGGCCCGTGTCCCTCGACCCGTAGGCTCGTGGTACCACGTGTGTCCGGACCACCCCAGCAGGTGAAGCGCCCCAAATTCCACCGACCAGTCGGACAATACAGGCGAGAGTTTCTCCAGCACCCAGTTCGTCCACGCCTGTTCGAGGTCCATCGCGTCCGCATCCGACAAGGTCCCGAGATTCCGGAGCCGCTTGACCCACCCTTCCGGATAAGGGAATTCCCTGAGCGCCAACCACCTGACTTGGGCGCCTTCTGCATCCACCTCGATGAGGGCCACATCCAAGCCGTCACAAGAGGTTCCGGACATCGTGCCCACCACCCTGCAAACCGTGTCCGAAGGACAGGCTTTGGGGTCGCCGTGGGCTATCTTTGCACTCCACACCTTACGAGACTCCTGCAATGATCCTGGAACTCAACGAAGAACAACGCGCCGTGCGCGACGCCGCACGCGATTTCGCCCAAAATGTCCTCAAGCCCGGTGTCATCGACCGGGACAACGAACAGCGCTTCCCTGCAGAGGAAGTGCGCCAGCTCGGGGAATTGGGATTCATGGGCATGATGGTTGACCCCAAATATGGCGGAAGCGGCATGGACACCGTCAGCTACGTGCTGGCGATGGAGGAACTGTCCAAGATCGACGCCTCTGCTGCGGTCTGCGTGTCCGTCAACAACAGCCTGGTGTGCTGGGGACTGGAAACCTACGGAACCGAGGAGCAGAAAGAACAGTTTCTCAAGCCGCTCGCCTCAGGCGAAAAAATCGGGGCCTTCTGCCTCAGTGAGCCCGAGGCCGGCAGCGATGCCACCAGCCAGCGGACCACGGCCATCGACATGGGCGACCACTACCTGCTCAACGGCACCAAGAACTGGATCACCAATGGCAGCTCTGCCAGCACCTACCTGGTCATGGCCCAGACCGATGCGGACAAAGGCCACCGCGGCATCAATTGCCTCATCGTCGAGCGCGGCATGGAGGGCTTCATGGTCGGCGCCAAGGAGGACAAAATGGGCATCCGCGGCAGCGACACCCACACGCTGATGTTCCAAGACGTCAAGGTCCCGAAGGCCAACCGCATCGGCGACGATGGTTTCGGATTCAAATTCGCCATGAAGACCTTGTCTGGTGGGCGCATCGGCATTGCCGCGCAAGCGCTGGGCATCGCTTCCGGCGCGTTGGAGTTTGCCCTCGCCTATTCCAAAGAACGCAAGGCGTTTGGCAAGGAAATCCACAAGCACCAGGCCATCGCCTTCAAACTGGCCGACATGGCGACTGAAGTGGAGGCTGCGCGCATGCTCTGTCTCAAGGCCGCTTGGCTCAAGGACCAGGGCCAAGACTACGACCTCGCCAGCTCCATGGCCAAGCTCTACGCCTCAGAAGTGGCTGGGCGGGTCACGGACCAAGCCGTTCAGATTCACGGCGGTTACGGCTACGTCAAGGAATACCACGTGGAGCGGCTCATGCGCGATTCCAAAATCACCCAGATCTACGAAGGCACCAGTGAAGTGCAGCGCATCGTGATTTCCCGCGCGGTCCTGCAGGACTGAACGTCACTCCACATCGACGCGGGCCCACCGCGCTTCGACCGCTTCCAACAGCTGGATTTCCACCTCTGAAGCGGGCACCGGGATGCCGTCACCGAACCGCCGGGTCTCCACGGCCCCTTCTGCATCGCGTGCGATGAGCACAGAGGATTCGATGTCGGACTTCACTTGGAACGCCACAGGCCGTTTTCCAGGGGATGGATGCAGTTGGGATGGGGTGCGAACCCGCCGCTGACCGCTGCGCTTGAGGAGCATCACCACCCCTTTCTCGTCCACGCTGCAGATGTAGTCTTTTCGACCTGCGCGCAAATGCGCAATGGCCTGGATGGCCTGGCCTTTGGAGGCGTGACGCCAACCGGGCGTGGCTTCGCCCAGCCGCCGGTGGTTCAGAATCCGCCCGTCCGCCAGGCCAAACAGGTACCGTTCCTTCCCGTCGCCATCGTAGTCGACCACGGCATGGGCCGTGATGTCTGCGGAGGGCCGAATGGAGAACCCGGGAATTGGCCGGCCTCCTGCATCCAACCCCACGGCGTGGACCCGGTCGACCAACAGAATCTCGGTGGTGCCGTCGCCATTCGCATCCAGCTGATGCGCCCCCAACAAGGTGTCTTCCATGCCGATTTCCCACCGGATGGCCCCGTCCACGCCACGGCAGGTCACGCGGTGCAAATCGTCTTGTTCGAGGCGGGTACCGTCGTCAAATCGCGCCACTTCCACGGCAAAGCTGAACGTCACGTCCGCGGCCAACTCATCAGCGGCACCTGCGCGCTCAGGTGGGGCAACGGTGGTCGATGAATCCATGGGGGCCGGCGCCACTTCTGACTCCGATTGCACCGCGGACGCCTGTTGCGCCGCGCGTTCGCCCGAGCCCAAAAAAGACCATGTGGCCAATCCTGCCAGCAGGACAGACACGGCCAATGCCACCCAGAATGGCGTACCTCCAGCGTTCATGCACCCAAACTTAGCCGGTGCTTCCATGGGCCCCGGGTGGCGGAACGTAGACTTGCCACCCGCGCGCGGTTCACTTCAGGAAATGCGGCTCCAATCCGGACGCTCAGCGCGGAGCCGCTCGACACCCGCCTTCAAGAGGGCGTGGCGACTGGCCTCCAAACTGGGGTCCTCCTTCAGGATGCGCCGGGCAATGTCCCGCGCGTCTTCCAACAGCGCCCGGTCCTTGATCAAGTCGGCCACCTTCAGGTCGAGCACCCCGCTTTGCTGGGTGCCCATCAGGTCTCCGGGACCGCGCAGTTCCAAATCCACTTCGGCAATCTCAAACCCATCCTGCGTGCGCACCATGGTCTCCAAACGACGGCGGGCTTCCTTGCCCAACTCCTTGTCGCTCATCAGAATACAGAAGCTCTGGTTCGCCCCGCGCCCCACGCGGCCACGGAGCTGGTGCAATTGACTCAATCCAAAACGGGTGGCACTTTCGATGACCATGACCGACGCGTTGGGAACGTTGACGCCGACCTCGATGACCGTGGTGGCCACCATGATCTGGGTGATGCCCTGCGCGAACCGCTGCATTTCCATGTCCTTGTCCTCCGCCTTCATGCGGCCATGAACCACGCTGATCTTGTATTCCGGGGGCGGGAAATGGCGGGTCAGGCTGTCATAGCCGTCCATCAAATCTTTGTGGTCGAGCTGTGCCGACTCCTCGATCAAGGGGTAGACGACATAGACCTGCCGGCCCTCCGCAATCTGGTCGCGCATGAAACCGAACACCCCCAGCCGCTGTGCGTCCGTGCGGTGCACTGTGCGAATCGGCTTCCGGCCCGGCGGCAATTCGTCGATGACGCTGACATCCAAATCCCCGTACACGGTCATGCTGAGGGTGCGGGGTATGGGGGTGGCCGTCATCACCAATACGTGCGGTGGGATGTCCGCCTTGGCCCACAACCGCGCGCGTTGGGCAACCCCGAACCGGTGTTGCTCGTCGATGACCACCAAGCCCAACCGGTGGAAGACCACCTTGGGCTCCAACACGGCATGGGTGCCCACCAAAAGGTGCACCGTGCCCTCGGCCAACCCTTGCAGAATGGGCCTGCGGTCTGCGGTCTTGACCGATCCGGTCAGCAATTCCACTCGAATGGGGAGGTCGCCCAGCATCTCCCTGAAGCTGGCCAGGTGCTGCTGCGCCAAAATCTCGGTCGGCGCCATGATGCAGGCCTGACAGCCGTTGTCGACGGCGAGCAAGGCGGTGAGCAAGGCCACCATGGTCTTGCCGCTGCCCACATCGCCCTGGAGCAGCCGGTTCATGTGCTGCCCATGTCGGGTGTCCTCTCGGATTTCGCGAATGACCCGCTTTTGAGCGCCCGTCAATTCGAACGGAATGCGCTCGGCGTAAAACCGGTTGAACGCCTCCCCCACCTGCGTGAAGGCCACCCCCGGCAGGTCCTTGGTCTGGGCATTGCGGTGCTGAACCAACAGCAGTTGCAGAAACAGGAACTCCTCAAACTTTAACCGGAAGCGGGCCAGCCGTTCCGCTTGAACGTCGTGGGGCTGGTGGACCTGTTCCAATGCGCCCGCCAAAGCCGGCATTCCGCGCATGGCCAGAATTTCTTGGGGCAGCGTTTCCGCGATCCAGCCCTCTCCATGGACCTTGCGCAATTGGGCCATCAACCGCTGCACCGCTTTGGCCAAGCCATTGCTGTTGAGGCCAAACCGACCGAGCCGCTCGGTGGAGCTATAGACCGGGTGCAGGGCGCTGGCCGACTTGGCTTCTTGGAGGGTCAGCACTTCAGGATGGGCCATGTTGACCCCCCCCTTGTACTCGCTGACGCGCCCCCACAGGACACAGGGCTGGCCCACCGGAAGATTCCGGGCCACCCATTGCACCCCTTTGAACCAGACCAAGGACAGGGCGTCGCCGTGTTCATCGACAAATTCCGCTTCCAGCCTCCGCCCACGCTTTTGCTGGACTTCCTTGATGCGGCGGATGGTCCCCCGAAACTGCAACTGAACAGGGCCGGGCACAGATTCGGACACCCTGTGAAATCGGGTGCGGTCTTCGTACCGGAACGGCAGGTGAAACAGCAGGTCTCCGCAGGTTCGGATTCCAGCATCCTCCGCCAAAGCCTCTGCCCGCTTCGGACCGATTCCCTTGAGGAATTCGATCGGGGTAGAGGCGCTCAGCGGTTCCGGCATCGTGGCCGGAAGATCAGGCCAACATCCGGACCGGGTGCTCCAGGAGGGACTTGACCTCCTGCAGGAATGCGGCACCGGTGGCGCCGTCCACCACACGGTGGTCGCAGCTCAGGGTGAGCTTCATCACCTTGCCCGGGACCACGGCGCCGTCCTTGACGACCGGCACATCACTGATGCCGCCGACCGCGAGGATGCACGCATCCGGCGGATTGATGATGGCAGTGAAATCCTCAATGCCAAACATGCCCAAGTTGGAGATGGTGAAGGTGTTGCCTTCCCAATCGCTGGGTTGGAGCTTCTTCTCGCGGGCCTTGCCTGCGTAATCCTTGACCTCAGCCCCGATTTCGGTGAGGGACTTGCGGTCCGCGTGGCGCACCACCGGGACGAGCAGTCCGTCTTCGACGGCCACGGCCACACCGATGTGGACATGGTCGTTTTGCCGGATGAAGTTGTCCATCCAAGCGCTGTTGACTGCGGGGTGCTTTTTCAGCGCCAGCGACACGGCTTTGACCACCATGTCGTTGAAGCTCACCTTCACACCTTCCTGGGCGTTGATGGCTTTGCGCGCCTCGACCGCTGCGCCCATGTCCACCGACAGCTTCAGGTAGAAATGGGGGGCCGTGAACTTGGACTCGGCCAGGCGGCGGGCAATGGTCTTGCGCATCTGCGTGACCGGGATGTCCGTCGAAGACTCAACTGCACCCAGACCGGCAGCCGGCGCGGGGACATAGGCTTCGATGTCGCGCTTGATGATGCGGCCGCCATCTCCCGATCCCGGGACGAGGGCGAGGTCAATGCCGCGTTCAGCCGCCAAGCGGGCGGCCAATGGAGAGGCCTTGACTTTGCCGTGGGCGGACGCCTTGACTGGAGCTGGCGCAGGTGCTGGAGCCGGAGCTGGGGCGGCCACTGCTGCAGGAGCGGGGGCAGGAGCCGGAGCTGGGGCGGCCACCGCTGCAGGAGCGGGAGCAGGAGCCGGCGCAGCTTCAGCAGGCGCAGCGGCGGGGGCTGCAGCTTCTGCCGCCAACAAGTCGCTCACGTCTTCGCCAGCCTCGCCCAAAATGGCCAGGATGCTGTCGACGGCGGCCGTGGCGCCTTTGTCCACTCCGATGTGCAACAGCACACCGTCCTGGAACGACTCGAATTCCATGGTGGCCTTGTCCGTCTCGATCTCAGCGAGCACTTCGCCGGATTCGACCTGGTCACCGACGTTCTTGTGCCACTCAGCCACGACACCCTCGGTCATGGTGTCGCTGAGTTTCGGCATGCGTACGATTTCTGCCATCTCCTCTTAGAATCAGGGGGTTCAGTCGTTGACGAAGGGATAATTGGGCGTCACGTAGACGTCCTCGTAAAGTTCGTGGGCCTCTGGAAGCGGGCTCTCTTCGGCGAACTGAATGGCCTCTTCCACTTGGGCCTTCACCTCCTTGTCCACTTCCTTGAGTTTGGCCTCGCTCATCCACTTGTTCTCGAGGATGATGTTGGCGCAATGGGCAATGGGGTCCCGTTCCTGGTACTCCTCCACCTCACTTTTGGTGCGGTACTTCTGCGGGTCGCTCATGGAGTGGCCCTTGTAACGGTAGGTCTGGATGTCGAGGAGGTAAGGACCTTCTCCCTTGCGGCAATGCTCAGCCGCACGGGCCATGGCCTCGGCCACGGCTTCTGGGGACATCCCGTCCACAGACTCGGCGGGCATCTCGTAGGATGCGCCCAGCTTGGAGAGGTCGTGCACGTTGGTCGTGCGCTCGACAGACGTGCCCATGGCGTACTTGTTGTTCTCGACCACGTAGATGACGGGAAGTTTCCACGTCATCGCCATGTTGAACGTCTCGTGGAGCATGCCCTGGCGCGCTGCGCCATCGCCAAAGAAGCACACCGTCACGTGGTCCTCCTTGCGGTACTTGTCCGCAAAGGCGATGCCTGCGCCAAGGCCGATCTGTCCGCCCACGATGCCGTGGCCTCCAAAGAGGTTGCGCTCCTTGTCGAACATGTGCATGGAGCCGCCCTTGCCCTTGCTCGAACCGGTCTTGCGGCCGTAAAGCTCTGCCATCACCACCTTGGGGTCGGTGCCGAGGGCCAGCGGGTGGGCGTGGTCCCGGTACGCCGTGATGACGCGGTCGGTCGGCCGAATGGCTTCCACCATGCCGGCCAGGATGGCTTCTTGACCGATGTAGAGGTGGCAGAATCCACCAAATTTTTGCTGGATGTACAAGTGGCCGCAGCGCTCCTCAAAACGGCGCATCAGCAACATGTCGCGGTGCCATTTCAGGTAAGTGGCCTTGGGGAACGGCGTCTTGGCCGTCTTCTTGGCCGCCGGCTTGCGGCGGGTCGAGGTCTTCTTTGCAGGCGTAGAGGTGGTCATGGTGCCCTTTTTGCGAACGGCAAATATAGTCCGCACGGCCTGCTTCACAGGCACCTCATCGGCCCAACAGGACCACCGCGTGGGCACTGATGCCTTCCCCGGTTCCGACGAAGCCCAATCGCTCGGTGGTGGTGGCCTTCACCCCCACGCGATCCACAGGGATGCCCAGCAATTCCGCAATGCAATCGCGCATCGCATCGATGTGGGGCCGAAGCTTGGGCGCCTGAAGGCAAACCGTGGCGTCGACATTGACCACTTCCCAGCCCTCGGTGCACACTTTGGCCACGGTTTCGCGAAGCAAGATTTTGCTGTCGATCCCTTTGTAAGCTGGATCGGTGTCGGGAAAATGCGCCCCGATGTCCCCCATGGCCCTCGCCCCAAACAGGGCATCACAGATCACGTGCAGGAGAACATCCGCATCGCTGTGCCCCACGGCCCCCACGTCTGCAGGAATGTGGATGCCCCCAAGCCAGAACTCCTCACCGGGAGCCAACTGGTGGACGTCGTAACCGTAGCCGATGCGCAAGTCAGGAACGGGCATGCCGCGATCAGAAATTCGCCGGATCGTCGTCCGAACCGCCCACCACATCGTCAAAGGCGAGGCGCAGCGAGAAACGAAGGGTGTTGGCCAACGGATTCTGCTGTGTGGTCGCGATCAGATAGCTCAGGTCGATGTCCAGCACCGTGTACTTGATGCCCGCACCCAAAGTGATGAATTGCCGGTTGCCTTTGGTGTAGTGCTCAAAGAAGTAGCCACCCCGAACGGCAAAGACCCCATTGTAATCGTATTCGACGCCCCCTCCGAGGTTGACTTCACGCAGCTCTTCCCGCAGAATGCTGCCGGGTTCCACGAGGTACGTGCCATCCCCCTGACGCTCCACGATGCCAGGCGCATCGTAGAAACTCTGGATGATGCCGGAAGCCACACCCACATTGGGGTCGTAGCCGCTGACAATGAGGTCATCGTCTTCACCTTCTCCGTAGGCCGGCGCCGTCGGCACCAACAGCTTGTTGGCGTCCATGGTGAAGGTCAAATGGTTGTAGTCGTCCAAGAACACCGTCGCGGCCACGCCCGTTTTGAGGTTGGTCGGAATGAAGTCCCGCTCTGCCGTCTCCGTGTAGCTCATCTTGGCGCCCACATTGGACACGCAAATGCCCCAATTCATGCGGCCGTCGCGGTCGCCGAATTTGACGTTGTCATTGGTGTGAAAGACCCCCACATCCAAGGCCACCGATCGGCCCGGCCGGCTGTCTGCACCGAGGATGTTGGTGCCGCCCGTGAGGTTGGAATGGATGTAGCGGGCAGAGAACCCGCCGCTGAACTTGTCGCCGAATTTCTGGGAGAAGCCGAAGTCCAGAGAAAACTCATTGGGGCTGAAATCCCGGATGGCGGTGCCGTTGACATCCGTGAAGGTGATGTTGCCCAGGGAGAAATAACGCAAGGCCATGCCAACGGCCTGGCGCTTGTTCAGCTTGCGCGTTCCGCTCAGGTAAGCGAGGGACATGTCGTCCACGAGGGCACGCAACCACGGGGCGTAGCCCATGTGGGCCTCAAACATCTGATCGGTGAAGGCCATTCGGGCCGGATTCCATGCCATCGCAGCGCCGTCCGGCGTCAACGCGACACCCGCATCACCGAGGGCGCCACTGCGGGAATCTGGCGCAATCATCAAGAACGGAACAGCCGTGGTGATGGTGTTCAGCTGGAGCTGCTGGGCCGTCTCGACCTGGGTCAACTGGGCCTGTGTCTCCGGCATCCAAACGAGGCCGAGGCCCAAGAGGCAAATGGAGAGGCGAAGGGAAGTGCGGGTAGCCATGCGGTGCGGCGAAAATAAGCGGACGTGCAGTCTTCTGGTTCAGTGGAGCAGAACGAGTCGACCCGTGCGGGAAGCTTGTCTTCCCTCCGGAGTCCGAACATCGAGGCGATAGAGGTAGGTTCCCTGCCCCAAAGCTGCGCCTTGGTTGGAGTCGCCGGACCAATGCCACCCGTCCACCCGGTATCCGGTCGGTGTCTCGTCGCGTTCACCCTGCCAAACGACGCTTCCACGAGAATCGTATATGCGCAAGTCCAAATGAAGGTCCACGCACGCCTGATTGTGGTCAAATCGGAAGGTGGTGCCCTGTGCCCCGACGGGGTTGGGATAGTTCAAGACATTCTCGAGAAACACCTCCAAATCCGAAACCACGACGAAGTCGAGTTCGGCCTTGGCGCTGTTGTTGTGGACGTCCCAAGCCTTCAGCTCCAAGGTGTGCGGGCCTTCTTCCAAATCCCGGAACGGGTAGACCAACCGGCCACTTTGGTAGGTGCCGAGGTCGCTGGCATAAAACTCATTGAGCACCACGGAAGTCCCCCCATCCAACGTGGCCTTCAAATCGTGTCCGATGCCATTTCCAACCGTGTTCAGCCCTTGGCTGTCCCGAAGCCGGGCAAACAGAATGGGGTTCGGGTCTGTGGTTCCCCCATTCACAAATGTGGAGTCATTGAGGTACAGCTCGATCTCCGGGCCTTCGTCATCGAGAACCGCATCTTCGGAAACGCCACCAATGAAGAGGTCCTCGGTATAGCCATGGGCGTCCAGCTCTCCATCGACGGCATAGTAGCTGATGCGGCCACGCGCCGGATCGTAGGCGATGTCCTTGGGCACGACGAAATCAAAGGAGAACACCCCGTCTTCCGCCCGGACCGCGCCCGTGTAGATCCGGTTTCGCCATTCCGAATAGGTGACCCCGCCATTGCCGCCATCGTTGTTCAGGGTGGTGACCTCGGAGCGCTGGTCGTACACCGTGGGGTAGACGAAGCCATTGAAATCGGTCAGCGGGTTGCCAGCTGCATCCGACACGTAGCCTTGGACCTGTACGTATTCCAGAGCGCTCAAGGTGTCGGTCACCAGGTCGATCGGCAGGGCATTGACTTCGCTCGTGCGCACCTCCGCTTGGGGCGTGGCGAACTGCAAGGCCACATCGCCCAACAGCGTGAAGTTCCGCTTGTTGGAGGACGCCCCGGCCGCGGGGTGATTCTTGGTCCTGCGCAAGATGTCGCCAAGCCGCTGGCGCTCGCCCGGAGGCGCATCGAACACCACGGCAAAAAAGGCCGTATTGAGCTGCTCGTTGGCGTAGCTGTACACCACACGTGTCGTGGTCATCATGGCGATGGCCCCGCCATCGGGGTTCATCACCATCATCTCCCCAGCCGTCTCCAATTCCGGGTCGTCAAAGCGGGCGAGCTCACAGGTGGCCGTGAAGAAGAGCGGCATGCGGTCCAGGTTGTCCCAAGCCCCGATGGTCGAGGTGTTGAGCACCCGCTCGTGGGCCCAGCCGCGTTCACCGCCATGCCCGATGTAATTGATGAGCAGCGCCCCATCGCGCACGCGGCGATCGATGGCCTCTTCCACTTCTGGATACCGCTCTCCGCCTGGGGTCGCCACCTGGGGATAGGCATCCATGAAAATGCGTTGGATGTCAAATGCGCCGTGGTCTTCCTCCACCCCGTTGGCGTGCCCGATGCTATACAGGGTGTGCCCAGTTTCGGTCGCACCCCCATTGCCGTCGAAATCGTCCGCCACAAAACAAATGCGGTTGCGCCACGGGCCAAAGGGGTTGCCTTCCCCTTCACCGGGCAGTCCAGCTTGCAGGCACGCTGCGCCATCGGGATCGGGATTTCCACTGGAATACGCCACCACTTTGGCCACGGCATCCCAAGCCTCGTCCAGCGTCGACGCGGGAATCCGGCCGATGCCAATGTTCAAGGTGTCGGTCAACCGTTCGGACGCGGCATCGGACAGGAAGCCGAAGTAATCGTCGGTCACATAGCTCTGGGTGGGGGTGTGACTTTGGGCGCTTTGGAAGGTGATCAACGCGTTCTCGAAGCGCGGCAGATTGCGGTTTTCAAAGGTCCCATCCCCCAGCAGCTGCAAGTAGCGCGGGGCCGTCTCTGCATTGCCCCCGGACCGGTCATAGAGCATCTTCATCAGCATCTTGATGGCGGTGGGGTCCACCCTTCCAGAACTGAAGCAGTCGTAAATGAAGCTCGGCTCCAATACAGCCGTGGACAGCCCTTCGGCACCGTGAATGGCGGCCAGGCTGTCCGCCGCAGGACGCAATCCTGGGGGCGTCACGATCACCAGGTCCACTTGCGGCAGCCCGTGAACGTCCGTGTTTTGGACCGGGCCTACAGGGGTTGGCGAGTAGAATCCAGTTCCATTCCCTGCTCGGAATGTCCGAATGTCATCGTATTGGACCCGAAAGCGCAGCTCTCCCTCCACGATGTCAAAAGGAATGGCCGTGGGATTCTGCGAATCGGTGACATCCCAGACCCGCTGGACTGAAGATGCCGAGGACACCGCCCATTCCACAATCCGACCCGGTGCGGCCTCCGTGGCCCGGACGAACTCCTGTTGGGACCCCCCGGACATGTTGGCTTCTCGGGTGCCGCTGATGCGCACATAATCCAGCCAGCCCTTGGCATCGGCCACCTGCGCATCGAGGGTCAGGCCCACCTGGACCAGTTCAGAATTCGGCGTCCAGGCCCAGTCTCCGGCCCCCACGCGGGCTTGACTCACGTAGGTCTGTGAGCCCGTCACGGGAGGGAGAATGGTCCAACTGCTGTCCCCAAGCACCACATTGTAGGGGCTTGCGGCCCCCACGGACCGGCCCATCAACCGCACTTCTAGCCTGGCCGGCTCCGGCAGGACATCCGGCACTTGAAAGGGAATGGTGTG
>CBFHWV010000008.1:0-6963 GCA_965659565.1 uncultured Flavobacteriales bacterium | reverse complement strand
CACGGACCGGCCCATCAACCGCACTTCTAGCCTGGCCGGCTCCGGCAGGACATCCGGCACTTGAAAGGGAATGGTGTGTGTGGGGTTCTGGTCGAAGATTTCGCCATAGAAATTGCGTCCAGACCGAATGATGGTCGATTGTTCCAGCTCGTGGAATTGGTGAAAATCCGTCACCTGAAGGACGGTGTCCACATCCCCTCCCAATGCGGGCTCTTGCTGAATCCGGACTGGGGTCACGTCGTCCACCCGGATGAAATACCACGCCGTGTCCGACCAAGGGTTCAATTGGTGTTGCCAACGCTGCACTGCAGCATCGTACTCCCACTCCTCCGGACCGTCGCCCAAAAAGATGAAATGGTCGCTGCCATCAAATTGCCCGTCTCCATCGTCGATCATCTCGATGGGCACCGGCACCAAATCCAGCGGCCGCGGCAGGGCGTTGTCGAGGGGAAGCGCATCTCCGCCATGCCCGTAGACGTTGATCCGCCCGGGATCAACGGAGGCCGCATCGAGGCCCAACGCGGTCATCAAAGCCACATCCACCTTGTGAAACCCGGTCTTGGTGGTTGCAATGCGGTACCACTGCCCCTCAGAGAGCGCACTGTGCTCCGGCCAATCGTAGTTGAATTGGGCCGACAATCCGGCGCAAACCATCATCAGGAAACCTGCCAACCCCCATCGCCGTAAACAACGTCCAACCCGGAGAATGCGGGGTTGAGGCAACGAAAAGGGACGATGGTTCGTTTGGAACATGGAAGAGTCGAAATCGCGTGCAGCGCCAACGCCGACAAGGCATTGGTTATTGCTTTGGCACAAAGATGCCGGTCAATTCCCACAAGTTTGTAATTTTCACGACCTTATACACGAGACTCCGCTCTCGCGAAACCGCATGGCCATGAAGCTCCCCAAGCCCACACGAACCGGCGCATTCCGTGCGTCGAACCTGCCTATGCTCGCCCTCATGCTCGCTTGCATGGGCGCGTTTGCACCGCAGTCCGCGTCGGCGCAAGACGCGGAATTCACCCAATTCTACTCGAATCCGGTGTACCTCAACCCGGCGTTTGCCGGCGCTGCCCGTTGCCCGCGGTTCGTGATGAACTATCGCAACCAGTGGCCGGCCATGAGTGGCAACTACGTCACCTCGGCTGCAGCGTATGACCAGCACATCCCCAGCATTTCAGGTGGCCTCGGCTTCATCGTGATGAACGATCGCGCTGGACGCGGCACCCTCAGCACCTCCCGCATCAGCGGCATCTACAGCTACCAGCAGGCCGTGAGCCGGAAGTTCTCCATCAAGGCCGGTTTTGAAGCCACCTACTTCCAGAAGGCCCTCGACTGGAGCCAGTTGACGTTTGGCGACATGATTGACCCGCGAAAAGGCTTCATCTATGAGACGCAGGACCAGCCGCGTGGCGGCAAGGTCAGCCAGGTCGACTTCAGCGCAGGCATCATCGGATTCTCCAAGAAGGTCTACTTCGGTTTTGCAGCCCACCACCTCAACGAGCCCAACGAGAGCCTCGTGGTGGGCGTCAGCCGCCTCCCCATGAAGCTCACGGCCCACTTTGGCGCCCTGCTTCCGCTCGACGGGGATTCCCGTTATGCCAGTGCGTTCATCTCCCCCAACATTCTGTATCGCCGACAAGGTGAATTCCAACAGATGAACTTTGGTGCCTATGTCAGCAAGGGTCCGATTGTCGGCGGAATTTGGTACCGCGGCATCCTCGGCACCCAATATCGTGACGCGTTCATCGTTACGTTGGGGATCCAGAGTGATGTCATCAAGTTTGGTTACAGCTACGATGTGACGGTCTCCGACCTGACGCCCGCCACTGGCGGATCCCACGAGGTGAGCATGGCGCTCAATTTTGATTGCCGCGCCAAGCGCATCAAGTTCCGCAGCCCGCCCTGCCCCGGATTCTGAACCCATTCCCTGCAAGGAAACCCCAATAGAAAGCGATGCAAAAGCTTCCATCCATCCTCCTCCTCTCCTCCGCCGTCGTCCTGTCCGCGGTTCTGCTCTCCTCCTGTAGTGGAGGGGCGTCCGGATCCACTGGCTGGTCCTACAACGATTCGGAGAACGGAGGCTTTCAAAAGCTCCCCTACATCGGGCAGGAGACCGGCCCCGGCCTCGTGTTCGTTGAAGGTGGAACGTTCACCATGGGCCAGGTCGAAGACGACCTCACCGGTGCCTGGGACAACATCCCGCGGCGGGTGACCGTAAGCTCGTTCTACATGGACGAGGTCGAGGTGACCAATTTCTACTGGTTGGAGTACCTCTTCTGGCTGAACCGCGTCTACGGCGACGGATATCCGGAAATCGTGGAGCGCGCCAAGCCCGATACGTTGGTGTGGCGTGACCCCCGCGCTTACAATGAGCCCTACGTGAATTACTACCTGCGCCACCCGGCCTACCGCGATTACCCGGTGGTCGGCGTCTCTTGGCTGCAGGCCAACGACTTCTGCAAGTGGCGCACGGACCGTGTGAACGAGCAGATCATGGTGCGCGAGGGCTTCCTGGTCCACAATCCGACCGGCCAAGTCGACGACAGCTACTTCAGCACCGAGGCCTACCTCGACGGCCAGTACGAGGAGGCGGCCAAAGCGGCGGATGGCATCAAGGACCTTCGCCCGAACGGCGTCGGCTATCGGAACGTGGCCATGACCGACGGCATTTTGCTTCCGGATTACCGCTTGCCCACCGAGGCTGAATGGGAGTACGCCGCATTGAGCCTCATCGGAAACAGTGGTGAGGAGCTCATCACCAGCCGTCGGACCTACCCTTGGGATGGACACTACGTGCGGAACGACGACAGCCGCGGCAAGTTTTACGGTGAGATCAACGCCAACTTCGTGCGTGCACGCGGTGACTACATGGGTGTCGCCGGTGCGCTCAACGACAATGCCGATGTCACGGCTCCGGTGTACAGCTATGCGCCCAACGATTACGGCCTGTACAACATGGCCGGCAACGTGAGCGAGTGGGTGATGGATGTCTACCGTCCGGGAACCCTCCAGGATGCACAGGAGTTCCGCCCCTTCCGAGGCAACGTCTTCTCCACCAAGCTGCTCGACAGCGAAGGCAACGTCACCGACAAGCTGGACTACGTGGAGTACGACATTGCTGCCGTGGAGGTCTACATCGCCAATTATGAGGAAGAGACCGAAGGGCGGCTGACGAATGAGGGCCAGAACCTCATTGACAACCTCAAGTCCAAAATCGAAAGTGCCAACGAGGACATGGACGTCAAGCGGGTGGAAGAGGCCATGACCAAGATGGACGAGGCGCTGGACCTGATTGAAGAAAGTGAGGCCCCATGCGCTCCGGACCTGCGCCGGGGCTGGGTGACCAACATTGTCAACACGCCAGGTCAGATGCGCTACCGCGAAGTCACCGTGGAGGAGAACCTCGAACGCCGCAACTACAAGATGGCGGACAACATCGACTACCTCGACGGGGACCTGGAGAGCAGCATCTTCTTTGACCAGAGCGAAGATGCCGACGACCTCGTCTACGAATACGGACAGACGTCCTTGATCAACGACAACGTCCGCGTCTACAAAGGCGGAAGCTGGAACGACCGGGTCTACTGGATCATCCCAGGCACCCGCCGTTTCCTGGAGGAGGACCAAAGCGCCTCCACCATCGGATTCCGTTGCGCCATGACCCGAGTGGGCTCCCCACGCGGAAATGCGATGGGCAGCAACTGAGTCCCACGTCTCCCTGTTCATTCCGAACCCCGTGACGGCCGCGAGCCTCACGGGGTTCGCCCGTTCTTGGCCCCATGAAGTCGACGTCTCCATCCGAGCTTCTCCAGTGGTTCGACCGGTCCAACGGGGTCACCACCGACACCCGGCAATGCGGCCCAGGCATGCTGTTCTTCGCACTCCGCGGAGACCGGTTTGACGGGCACGCTTTTGTGGCCCAAGCCCTCGAGGCCGGCTGTATTGGCGCCGTGGTCAGCGACGCCGCCCTCACCGGAGAGGGACTCCTCCATGTGGACGACACCTTGACCGCATTGCAAGACCTCGCCCACCTTCACCGGCAGCGCTTTCCCGGACCGGTATTCGGTTTGACGGGCAGCAACGGCAAGACCACCACCAAGGAGTTGCTGCGCGCCGTTCTGTCACAGCAGTTCGACGTTCATGCCACCGAAGGCAACCTCAACAACCACATCGGGGTGCCGCTGACGCTCCTCTCCATGCCGCACGACGTGGCGTTTGCCATCGTGGAGATGGGCGCCAACCACCAAGGGGAAATCGCCGAGCTGTCCCGCATTGCCGACCCCACACACGGGTTGATCACCAACGTGGGACTCGCCCACCTCGAAGGATTTGGCGGGGTCGAGGGCGTCAAGAAGGGCAAACAGGAACTGTACGTCCACCTGGCCGCGAAAGGCGGAACCGCCTTGGTTCCGGCTGACGACCCTGATTTGATGGCCCTCAGCGAGCTGCACGGACTGCACCGGTCGCTGTACCGGACCGCGGACCATCCGCCATACCTGTGGCGGAGCGGAGCCGCACCGGATGCCCCTTTGTACTGGTCGACCGATGGCAAACGGACGCCCGGCCCTTGGCATGAGCAGGGCGCGCCCATTCCCGTTTCACTGGAAGGGCCGCATCAACTGGCCAACATGGCCGCCGCGGTGGCCGCCGGCCTCTACTTTGGTGTGAGCGAGACGGCCATCAGCGAAGCCCTGGCCGCCTTCACCCCCGTCAAACAGCGGGGGGAAACCGTTCAAACCGAGCGCAACACGGTCGTGGTGGACTGCTACAACGCCAACCCCAGCTCGGTGGAATCCACACTCCGCGCATTCTCTGCAGCCGGTCATGCTGCGCCATTGGCCATCCTCGGGGACATGATGGAACTGGGGGATCACGCTGCTGAAGGACACGTGCTCACCCGGGATGTGGCGCGCGAATGCGGGGTGGAGTGCTGGGTGGTGGGGGCCCAATTTTCCGAACACGCTCCGGGTGACCGCACCTTTCCTGAGCTGACAGCGCTCATCGACGCGCTCCGCGCAGCCCCGCCCACCGGGCGGACCATTCTCCTCAAAGGGTCTCGGTCCATGCAATTGGAGACGCTCGTCCCCCACCTTTGAGGACGCTCCACCGCGGCCCAAACTGTACCTTCGCACCCATGGATTTCATCGCGGAATTGAAGTGGCGCGGCTTGTTGCACGACGCCATGCCCGGACTGGAGGAACAACTGGCCAAGGAGCAGACCACCGGCTACGTCGGGTTTGATCCGACGGCCGATTCGCTCCACATCGGAAACCTCGTGCCCGTGATGCTCCTCGTGCACCTTCAACGTGCCGGGCACCGCCCGATTGCCTTGGTGGGGGGGGCCACCGGCATGGTGGGCGATCCCAGCGGCAAGACCGCTGAGCGGCAGTTCCTCGACCTCGACGTCCTGCAACACAACCTCGATTGCCAAAAGGCGCAACTGGAGCGTTTCCTGGACTTCGACGGGCCCGCTGCCGCGCGGGTGGTCAACAACCACGACTGGTTCAAGGACTTCAGCTTCCTCGACTTCATCCGCGATGTCGGCAAGCACATCACCGTCAACTACATGACGGCCAAGGATTCGGTGAAGAACCGGCTGGAGGGTGGCATGAGCTTCACGGAATTCAGCTACCAACTTGTCCAAGGCTACGACTTCTACCACTTGTGGAAGGAAGAAGGGTGCATGCTGCAAATGGGGGGCAGCGACCAGTGGGGCAACATGACCACGGGCACCGAGCTCATCCGCCGCAAGGGACAAGGCCACGCCTTTGCCCTGACCGCTCCGCTCATCACCAAGGCCGACGGATCCAAATTCGGCAAGAGCGAGGGTGGCAACATCTGGATCGACAAAGCCCGGACCAGCGCCTACAAATTCTACCAGTACTGGATCAACGCCGCCGATGAGGATGCGGCGCGCTACATCCGCATTTTCACCCTGCTCAACCCAGACGAGATTGCGGCCATTGAGGCGGTCCATGCCGAGAACCCGGGTGCCCGCCACTTGCAGAAGGAACTCGCCGCCGACATCACCCGGCGCATTCACGGCGAGGAAGACCTCCAGACGGCGATGGCGGCCACTGCGCTCTTGTTTGGCAAATCCACCGAAGACGACCTCCGCGCGCTGCCGGAGAGCGAATTGCTGAGCGTGTTTGAAGGCGTGCCCCAACGGGAGGTGTCCCGGGAGGCGCTGTCTGAAGGCATCGGCATCATCGACCTGCTGGCTGGAGGAGATGCGCCCTTCCTCACCAGTGGCGGGGAGGCCCGCCGCGCACTGAAAGAGAATTCCGTGAGTGTCAACCGCAACAAGGTGACGGCCGACAAAGTGGTCACCGCAGACGATTGCATCGGCAGCGGCTTGGTGCTGTTGCAGCGCGGAAAGAAAAACTACTACTTGGTTCGGGTCACGGACTGACCCCGGCCTCAGCCGAACAGCGCGGCCAACTCGCGACCTTCCACGAGGTACAGGAAGACCACGAGCAACACGCTGATCACCAAGCCGAGGGTGGCTTTTCCAAGGTCGCTGAAGACCATCGGCCACAGTCGCTTCCGGTCCAGCTCGTGCAGTCGCATGCGCAATGCCACCTCGCGGCCCGCGAGCATGCCGAGGAACACCCAAGTGGTGCTCATGGGCACCTTTGCGCCGATGCCGAACGTGTCGAACTTGAAAATGAGCAGCACCAACCCATAAAACAGGTCGATGAACGTGGCAGAGCGGATGTCGGCCGTGTTGGTCTTCACCCGCACAATCTTCTGGATTTTACCCCCGCGCTGGTAGAAAATGTACCCCAGCATGCCCACCAACACGACGAGGGCAAAGAGGAACTTCCACAGCTCCACATCGGCCGGGTCACCCAAGTAGACCAGGATGTTGACCAGGTCCTGGGTCAACCATTGGCTCCAGAGAAATCCGGTGGCCAACCATTGGGTGACTGTCCAGAACCGCTTGTCCCGCATCAGCCC
>CBFHWV010000007.1:0-49810 GCA_965659565.1 uncultured Flavobacteriales bacterium | reverse complement strand
TCAATGTGCCGCGCTGCCGCGAAGGCGACCACCTCTTGAATCTCCTCCGTGGTGTAAAAACCCCCATGGGGGCTGCCATCTGCCTCCGTTCGCCAGGCCCCGATCTCCGTCAAACGGGGACGCGATGGAATGTCGATGCGCCAGCCTTGGTCCTCTGTCAGGTGCCAATGCAAGACGTTCATGCCGTGCAGGGCCAGGGTCTCCACTTGCTTTTTCACGAAGTCCACGTCTTGGAAATGGCGGCATCCGTCAAGCAACAACCCCCGGTGCTCGAGAACCGGCGCATCCTCGATGAAGACACCAGGCAGGACGAACCCTTGCGGACATCCCGACTCGCATTCCACTGGCAGGGTCTTCCTCAACGTTGTCCACCCGCGAAACCATCCGGTTGGGGTGGCCGCATGAACCACCATGGAGGCGGCCGTCACCTCGAGACGGTACCCCTCACCTTCCTCGATGGTGGCATCCTGCTCAAAACCCAGGTCAGCAGTCCCGCCGGAGGCTTCGGTCAACGTCAGACCCGCCCTCTCGCACCAGGCCTCCACGACGGCGCGCTCAGCCTCCCATCCTTCCGGCCAATCCACCGTGAGGCGGCCGTCACACGCGAACATGCCCTCACGCGATTCAATCCTTTGAGGAACGGGGATCAATCCGTCAGTTGACCCCATGGGCCGCTCCGGTCCTGCGCAGGACTCAAAAAGGAGAACAAGCAAAAGGAGGGACAACGCGTCCCAAAACCGGTTCGGCATCATGCGCTCAAGGTCGGGCAACGGCGCGAACCGCTTCAACCAAGGCGCGAACCTTCGTTTCGTCCACCCGGGTCCGGGCGGCATCAAAGAGTCGGCCCTCGCGCGCACCACACGAAACCCGACAACTTGCGTGCACGGCTTCCACCCCCGCTCGGATGAAATCGGCAGCTTGCTCCGGTTGGACCCCCGCTCCGGCGACCACCTCCAACCCAGAACTTGCAGTGTCCCGGATGGCAGAGAGCCCCTGAATGGCACGCGGTTGACCGCCACTCGTGAGCACGGTCCGGACGCCCGCCTCCAAGAGCTGTCGCCGCGCCGCTGCAGGATCCGTCACCTCGTCGAACGCCCGATGGAACACGACCTGGTCCATGCCCACCACCTGATCGAGTGCCTTCAACAATTCGAGGTCTACGGTTCCGTCGGCAACAAGACCACCGCAAACCACTTTGTCCGCACCCAGCGACAAAACCGCTTCAGCCTCGGCCACGATGGCCTTCCGCTCGGTTGGCGTGTACACAAAATCCCCTTCGCGGGGGCGGATGAGCACCCGGAAGCCAAGGCCATTCTCTTGCGCAGCGGCCAGCGCATGTTCGGTGAGGGAGCGCCCCGGTGTCAGACCGCCGGATTCAAGGTGCGTGCAGAACTCCACGCGGTCGGCGCCCCCCGCCGCAGCGGCGAGGACATCCTCCACGGTCGACGCCACCACCTCGACCCGGCAAGCGGTCATCAGACCGAAACTGCCTCGGCGAACAGCGGAAGCTGGGACATGCGGGTTTTGACCGCATCGCCCACCTTGGTGATCACGGCCTCGTCCTCCGCGTTCATGATGACCTCGTCCATCCACGCGACGAGCTGCTCCATGTCAGACTCGACCATGCCACGGGTGGTCACGGCCGGCGTGCCGACCCGGATGCCGGACGTCACGAACGGGCTCCGCGTGTCGAACGGCACCATGTTTTTGTTGACGGTGATGTGCGCGGCACCGAGGGCCGCATCGGCCGCCTTTCCGGTGATGTCCTTGTTGCGGAGGTCAATCAACATCAGGTGGTTGTCCGTGCCGCCGCTGATCAGGTGATACCCGCGGTCGGTAAAGGCTTTGGCCATCGCCTGCGCGTTGCGGATGACCTGCTCGGTGTAGGACTTGTAAGCCGGCTCGAGGGCTTCTCCGAATGCGACGGCCTTGCCGGCAATCACGTGCTCCAATGGACCGCCCTGCATGCCGGGAAAGACCGCGCTGTCCAACAGGGAGCTGAGCTTGCGGACCACCCCCTTCGGCGTGGTCAAGCCCCAGGGGTTGTCCATGTCCCGGCCCACCATGATGATGCCGCCTCGCGGCCCGCGCAGGGTCTTGTGCGTGGTGGAGGTCACGATGTGACAATGCGGGAGCGGGTCATTCAGCAGACCCGTGGCAATGAGGCCGGACGGGTGGCTGATGTCGGCCAACAGCAAGGCCCCGACGCTGTCGGCAATCTCACGGAAGCGCTTGTAGTCCCAATCGCGGCTGTAGGCCGAAGCGCCACAGATGAGCAGCTTGGGCTTCTCTCGCTCGGCCGTCTCGGCCACCTTGTCCATGTCGATCGTCCCGGTCTCCTCTTCGACACCGTAGAAGACGGGATCGTAGAGCTTGCCACTGTAGTTCACGGGTGAACCGTGGGTCAGGTGACCACCGTGAGCGAGGTCGAAGCCCATGATCTTGTCACCGGGCTTGAGCACCGCAAGCATCACCGCGCTGTTGGCGCTGGCACCGCTGTGCGGCTGAACGTTGGCCCACTCCGCTCCGAACAGTTCACAAAGCCGCTGGCGCGCGATGTCCTCGACTTGGTCGACCACGCCGCAACCGCCGTAGTAGCGCTTGCCGGGCAGGCCTTCGGCGTACTTGTTGGTCAGGACGGAACCCTGTGCGGCCATGACTTGGTCGCTCGCATAGTTCTCGGAGGCAATGAGCTCGACGCCATGGGTTTGGCGTTCGTGTTCCTTCTGGATGAGCTCGGAAATGACGGTATCGCGCATGATGCTGAAGTGAAGCCTACAAAATTAGCCTGCCCCTTCCCCGCTTGCCGCGCTTCGTTGACAAAACGACCATCGACGTGCATCAATCGCATTTCCATGCAGCAACACGGCGACAAAAGCAGAATCCCTGCACCCCAGTGTGTGACCGCGGCGCAAGGGATTCCCAAATTCAACGACCCGAATGGCTCACTCCACCTCGAGGTGGAGTCCGGTGTGCATGTCAACCCCGGCGCCATCCACAGCTTCCATTTCCAAATGGTATTCGCCGGCTTCAGCATCGGCTGGAACCACCACATCCACAGAGAAGGGAATGGACGCTTCACCCGCAGCAGGAATGTCAGCGGACCACACCACCGTCTCGTCGCTTTCGCGAATCAGGAGGACCTCCGCTGCTGCGACGCCATCTGAATCGGAAACGGTGCCGTTCACATTGACGGTGGCGCCCGGCGCCCAGACTTGCTCTTCGCCTTCCCATTCTGCCGGGTCCTCTCCACCGACGGTCTCGAGTTCGAACAGCGGCAGGTGGTCGTTTTCGATGTGAATCTGGGTGATGACATCTCCAGCAGCATTGCCTTCTTCGTCCACAACAGAGACGACCAAGTCCCAAACTCCGCGAACCGTCAAAGGCACGTCCACGGTGAAGGATGCCTCGACTTTGGTGCCCTCCAATTGGCGGGTCTCGAGCTGTTCAAAATCAGAGCCCGAATACAGGACAAACTCCTCCTCGTGCTCGCCTTCTTCGTGCCCTTCGCCTTCATGCTCCCCTTCGTGTTCATGGCCTTCAGCAGAGTGAAGGTCCCAGCGAACCTCCGACAATCCGTCATTGTCGCAGAACGCGTCGTGCACGGTAATGGTCGTGCCCGCCTCCACTTCGATTTCGTCCATGGTCACACTGGGAAGGCCTGTGAGGTTGTCAGAATCGCAGATGGTGGGTGGCTCCGTGTCGGTGGTTCCGCAAGAGGCCAAGGCGATGGTTGCGGCCATGGCCGCGACATACATGTTGGTTTTCATCAGATTGGATGGTGTGTTGTTTGTTTCATAAAGAATCGGTCATGGTCGGTCATTCGGCCGCGTCACGTCCACCGTGAATCGCAGGGATGCCCATCGCCCTTGGGTGACCAAACCCAAGGCGCGGTATGCACTGACGTGGTCCAGCCACGCCGCATTGAACACATTGTCCATGTCCAAGGTCAACGCCATGCGTTCCCCTTGGATGCCCAACTCCACCCCCCACAAGCTGGCGCCGGGGGTGGGTTTCTCATTTCTCGCCGTCAAATTGGCCGCTGCCACACGTCGGAATCGCGGGCGAACAAACGCTCGAGATGTCGCAGGCCAGCGGTATCCGGTCTGGAGCTGAGTCGGAGCGGTGAAGGGCAAGCCCAAACCGGTTTCCAATGCCCATTGCCCGAGCAGCGCCAGAGAGGCGGACAAGCGGCCTCCCCCCACTGCCCAATCGGCCTCGAACTCGCCACCGGTTCGGAAGGCATCCAACGCTTCGAATGTGTAGACCTGACCGGCGTGCGCGATGGGCGCAAACCGAGCAGAAGGACTGAGGTGAATGAACCTCTGGTGCAAGGCGACAAAACTCCGCAGGGACGCATTCAGCTTGCGCTCCTCGCGGTGGTGCCGGGAAGTCGTCAAATTGAACCGCACCTCCGCTGTCCGCTCCGGATTGAGGTTGGGATTGCCCTGCTCGAACCGAAAGGTGCCGTGGTGAATGCCATTGGCCGACAAGGCATAACTGTCTGGAACCCTGGCGTACAGAGTCGCCACCACATCGCCCTCGAATGCTGCGCCCCAGCGGAAGGGGCGGTTGGCATGGATGGCCCATCCGAACATGGTGCGGTTCAAAGCGCGGGCCCGGACATCGTCGCCCGTCACCGAGCCATCGGAGGCGTAAAGTGGCTCTACATGCCCCGCATTGGTCACCTTCACCACATCCAATCGAGCCCCGATGCGCCAAGCCTGCCGGCGCTGATCGACCACGAGAGACCACCGAGACCGACGGTGGTCCGGCAACAAAAACTCCCAACCTGACGTCTGGCCTTCAAGGTGCTCGGCTTGCATGCCAAAAGCACCATGAATGCCTTCCCAACGGCTTTCGAAAAACGCATGCCGTTCGTCCAACGCCAAGCTCAAGTCGTCGTCCGGCTCAGGGCCATAGCCATGGGCGTGAGGTGGCGCAGATTCGATCCGCTCATTCCGCGAGAGGGAGAACCGAATGATCCGGTCCAAGGCGCCCGGATGGACCCATTTGCTGGCCAATTGCACCCGCCGTGCGCGTTGGTGCGGGATGTCCACGCTGAACCGATCGCCATCGCCTCGCAAATCCGACTGCGACGGGACCCCGATGATGCCGGGAAACAACCCTTGCAAGACCTCCGATGCCCGGAAATCGACGGAGAATTGTCCCTGTTCCGGGTGAACCCAGCGCATGCCGAGCAGCCCATGTCCGCCGTGGCCAGCAGTATTGGCCAATCGGCCTTCCTCAATCTCGAGCAGTCGACCGATGTACGTGAAGGATTCCTGGGGCACATTCCGGTCTCCGAATCGGGTTTGCGACAGGCCTGCGTGCCATTGCACGGCCCCACTTCTCTGACGGTGTACCACCGAAAAGCGGCTGCGCGCGTCTCCAGCCCGATGGCTCAGACTCGATTGGGTCCTGCTGCCTGAGGCAGAGAGCATGGCGAGGGGCCGCAATCGCAGCCCGCCCCCCATGGCCTCGGGAGACAGCCACACCTGGCCGCCGCCAGGCACCCATTCCGTCCCGTCGTACAGCGCCGGGTCGAGCAAAACGCCGTGGTCCGTCCCCCATCGCCCACCCACTTGTGGGACGCCGTCCTCCAGCACTGCCACACGCGATCCGGTCAATCCCCGCAAGACGGGCTGGACCATGCCGGCCCCAAGGTCCAAACTGCGGACGCCAGCCTCTCGGTCCAGAAGGACCAACAGATCGTCGCCCTCCTTCATAGACACCGTCCCTTCCACAAATTCACTGGAGCGATCGACCACTTCCGCATCTTCCAACGACACCGAAAGGCTCTCGAGCTCAATGTCCACATGGGTCCGGCCATGAACAGCCTGCGTCACCACCCGATGGCCATGGGCCATGACGGTCACAGAGTCAATGCCTTGGGGACAGTGCGCGTCAAACCGACCGTCCGGTTGGGCGGCAAATGAGGCACCACAGGGCCAAGCTTGAATCCAGGCATCGCCACAAGGGGCATGCCCTTCGGAGTGGTAAACGTGACCGTGAATGGATGCGGGTGACTGGGCGAAAATGGCAGGACCACCCTGGAAGGAAAACCCTCCCAGAAGTGCGAGCCAAACCATTTCAAATCCAAGCTCCCGGCGCCTCATCGGGCACGCACCACCCTCCAGAATGAGGGGTTGCATGAAAAAGGGGGAAAAGGGGGAAAAGAGAACCTCAGAGTCGGTTCTCGACCGGTGGGCCTCGCCACCCAGTGCCGAAGCCTACATGGGGGTCTGCCCATCCGACATGGACGCCGCCCATGACCCGGACCTTGGGCCAGGCTGCACAGACGGGAAGTGTCGGTTGGCCTCCGGACCACCACGCAGGAACGGCGGTCCAATCGCAGACCGCACAATCCTCATTGGACTGCACAGCAGGCCATGGATGGCCGGTTGCAGCGTGCAATGCAGCCCCTTCTTCGCCATGATCGTGGCTGCAAGAGGAATGTCCGAGGTGCAGGAGGTGATGCACCAGTACATGTTCCCATTGCATGACATGGGTCCCTCCCCACAGGAGAAAACAAAACCAAGCCAGAAGAACCTGCGTGCGCTTCACGCCGACGAAAGTAGGCACACCCCGCCTGAGTGGATTGGCCTCAAGCACAACAGGCGGGTTTGGTTGCTCAAACCGCCTGGACTTTCGAGCTTCAATCCATGACATTTGCCGATCGATTGTTCCATTTTCTCCGCGCCGATTCAAGCGAAAGAGACACCGACCACCCTGCAGAAACTTGTCCCAATTGCTGGGGTCACCAAGGTTGGGACGGCCAGGTGCGCGAACTGTTTGCGGACAAGCAAATCGACATCAACAACCACAAAGAGAGCCACGCTTTCATCCAGGAATTTGTCGTTCAGCACCTCGACGGCATTCGGCTGAAAAAAGGCAATGACGGCTTCTCTTGCCCGCATTGCCACGCCAGTTACTCCAACGCAGAGGGGCACCGGCACTGAATTCCGCCCACATTTCTTGGAGATTTCACGGATGCCATGATGGGCAAGCGCGAATTGAGGCGTTCTTTCGCGCCGTCAAATTCGACGCCATCCATGAGCGGACTCCGAAACGTGGCGATCATCGCCCACGTCGACCACGGCAAAACGACCCTCGTCGACAAGATCATCCACCACTGCAATGTCATTGATCCCCGAAAGGCGACCGGTGACTTGATCCTCGACAACAATGACCTCGAGCGCGAGCGCGGGATCACCATCCTGTCGAAAAACGTGGCGGCGAATTACAAGGATGTCAAGATCAATCTGATCGACACCCCCGGCCACGCCGACTTCGGCGGCGAGGTGGAGCGGGTGCTCAAGATGGCCGACGCCGTCCTTCTGCTTGTGGACGCCTTCGAAGGCCCGATGCCCCAGACGCGCTTCGTGCTGGGCAAGGCACTGGAGCTGGGGCTCATTCCCATTGTTGTGGTCAACAAGGTGGACAAGGAGAATTGCACGCCGGACCTCGTTCAGGAGCAGGTGTTTGACCTCATGTTCAATCTGGGCGCCACGGAGGAGCAACTCGATTTCACCACCGTCTACGGCTCCGCCAAAATGGGCTGGATGGGACCCGAATGGGAGAACCCCACGACCGACATGAGCTTCCTCATGGACACCATTCTGGACACCGTGCCGGAAGCGCCCTATGTCGAAGGCACGCCCCAGCTGCAGATCACGTCCCTGGACTACAGCCGGTTCACGGGACGGATCGCCATCGGACGCCTCTTCCGCGGCGACCTGCACGCCAACCGGGACTACATGCTGTGCACGGCTGACGGCCAGCGCAAGGTTCGCGCCAAAGAGCTGTTCGTCTTCAGTGGTCTAGGCAAGGAAAAAGTGGACCATGTCCGCTCGGGCGATCTCTGCGCCATCACCGGCATCGAAGACTTCGAAATCGGCGATACGCTGTCCGACCTCGAGCAGCCCGAAGCCATGGAGCGCATCGCCGTGGACGAGCCCACGATGAGCTTGCTCTTCACCATCAATACCTCCCCTTTCCTCGGAAAGGATGGCGAATTCCTGACCAGCCGACACATTCGTGAGCGCTTGGACAACGAGCTGCAAAAGAACCTGGCCCTGCGCGTGGAGCCGACCGACAGCGAAGACAAGTGGAACGTCTATGGTCGAGGCATTCTGCACTTGTCCGTGCTCATCGAGACCATGCGCCGCGAGGGCTACGAGCTCCAGATCGGCAAGCCGCAAGTGCTGTTCAAAGAGGTGGACGGCGAACGCCACGAGCCGTTCGAGCACTTGGTGATCGATGTCCCTGAGGCCAATGCTGGAAAGGCGACGGAACTCGTGATGATGCGGAAAGGCATGTTGCAGGTCATGGAGGCCAAGGGCGACATCCAACACATGGAATTTCGCATTCCTTCCCGGGGCCTCATCGGCCTCCGGAACCAGGTGTTGACGGCCACCGCTGGTGAAGCCGTCATGACGCACCGTTTTGACGGATACGAACCCTATGCTGGCGATCTCGAGACGCGGCAAGCCGGGTCCTTGGTCAGCATGGAGACTGGCCAAGCCCGCGCCTATGAAATCGACCGCCTGCAGGACCGCGGCATCTTCTTCATCGATCCGGGCCAAGACATTTATGCCGGTCAAGTCGTGGGTGAATGCGCCCGGGACAAGGACATGGAGCTCAACCTCATCAAGGGAAAGAAGCTCAACAACATGCGTGCTTCAGGCAGCGACAAAGGCCTCCGCATTGCGCCAGCTCGGAAACTGTCGTTGGAGGAATACATGGAGTGGATTGCCGACGACGAATACCTGGAAGTCACGCCGGCCGCCCTGCGGGTTCGGAAGATTCCCGGCCCGCCCAGCCCGTTTGCAAACTGATGTGAGCCCCGTCACCCACACCCCTTGGTGGGTCTTTTGCGGGACCGGGGCCTGCACAGGCATGCCCAACATGTAACTTGCACCCTTCATGACGCAAGCTCCTTTTGAATTGCCCACCGTCCGATTCGGGCGGGACACCACTGGATTCGCCAAAACCCTGCGCCAACGCGTGGAAGCCCACTTCAAGGAGAAGGGCATCCACAAGAAGGCCAACACAGGCATGAAGGTCAAAACCTTCCTGCTCGTGTCTGCTTACCTCGCTCCTTTGGCGCTCATCACCCTGGGCGTGACGGGCGGTGGCTGGGCCTTCTGGGCGGCTGAAATCCTGATGGGACTGGGCCTGGCCGGCATTGGTATGGCGGTGATGCACGACGGCAATCACGGCGCCTACAGCGACAACAAGACGATCAACAAAATTGTGGGTGGCGTCCTGGAGCTCGTGGGCGGAAACAGCGAGATGTGGCAAATCCAGCACAACGTGCTGCACCACACCTTCACCAACATTGACGGCCTCGACGAGGACATCGATCCAGGTCCCGTTCTGCGCTTCTCCCCGCTGAAGCCGCTCAAACCTTGGCACCGCTTCCAGCACTACTATGCCTGGTTCTTTTACGGGCTCATGACCCTGCTGTGGGTCACCATCAAGGATTTCATCGCCTTGAACAAATACGAGAAGTTTGGGCTGCTCAAGCGCATGGGGAAATCCAAGCAGCAGCTGATGACCAAGATCATCTTGGCCAAAGTCATCTACTATCCCATCGTCGTTGGCCTTCCGCTGGCGTTCAGCGGGCTGGGTGCAGGTCAAGTCATCGCCGGATGGCTGTTGATGCACTTTGTGGGGGGACTCACCCTCGGCATCATCTTCCAACCTGCGCACGTGATGGAAGACCATGACTACATGCCCGCCGAAAAGGGCGGTGTCATGGAGGACGATCCGATGAGCCATCAGCTCAAGACCACCTGCAACTTCGGCACCAAGAGCCGCCTGCTGAATTGGTACAGTGGTGGCCTCACCCACCAGATTGAGCACCACCTGTTCCCCCACGTCTGTCACGTGCACTACCCCGAGATTTCCCACATCGTCCGCAAAACAGCGGAGGAATTCGGGCTGCCCTACCGCGCAGACACGTCTTTCTGGGGAGCGCTCAAGCTGCACACGGCACAATTGCGCCAGCTCGGACGGGCGTAAACCGACGCATGGCCCTCTGAAGGCCAAGCGTCAAAACCAAACCAGAAGCTCCGTCCCAATCATTCGGGTAAACGGACTGGTCTCGCCATGCCGGGGCATGAACTCTGAGGGACTCGACGAACCGCGGACGGAGCTGTGTCCCACGCCGAGGTGGACATTCAACCCGATGCGGCGGACCGGTCGCCACTCGACCCCCACCACACCACGCACATCCGTCCGGACCCATTCCATTCTCCCGATTTCACTGGTTCCCGGGAACAAGCGCGTCTGGAAGGACTCTTCGGCATATTCCAATCCAATCAGCCCCTTGAACGGGCTCCGGGTCATGCCCTTGGGGTAAGCGCGCACGCCCAAGGTGAACATGGATGCCTGGTCAAACCCCTCCGGCCGTTGGCGAATGGCCAGTGCAGCCGTCTCCTCAGCCGATCCCATGTAGCCAACACCGAGATGAACGCGGACTTCGTCATGCACGGGTACGGCGACGTGGAGGTTTTGCCATCCTGCCAAGCGCAGTGCTCCATCCATCCCCACGCCGACAACGGACGATTGCCCGTACGCCGCGCCCAAGGCCAGCCACAAGGCAACAGGGAAGAGAGCAGACCGCTTCATCTCCCCTAAGTTACGCAAATGTTAAGTGAATGTTACGCTGAACACAACGTAACGATAACAACCCCGTGTTTGAACCCAAAAAAGCCAGCACTGCGGCTGGCCTTTTTTGGACAGATGACGCCCGAATTACTTGACGATGGTCACCTTGATGGCGGAGGGGCCTTTGTGGCTTTGCTCGACTTCAAACGTCACTTTGTCGCCCTGCTCCACTTCTTCCTTCATGTTGGTGACGTGGGCGAAGATGCTCTCTCCACTGTCCAAATCACGGATGAATCCGAAGCCTTTGTCAGGGTTGAACATGGTCACCTTGCCTCGACGGGTCTTGTCCACAGGCGGCATGTCCTCGTCTTTGGGAACGCTGATTTGGATGTCCTCGAGGTTGATCTCCTCGCGTTCGGTGGGATCTGGCGGCTCGTCCACGATGCGGCCGAACTCGTCCACATACGCGATCATGTCAGGGCTGTCCAAGGTCCGCTTGTTGGCCTTGGCCTCTTGCTTCCTGAGCTCCTTCTCTTTCTTCTTCTTGGCGCGTTTGGCTTCACGCTCCCGCTTGCCGAACGTTTCTTGTGATCGTCCCAAATCGTTGAGTTTTGCCGCAAAGGTAGGCGGCACGGACGTGCACTGCGGTTGAACCGCCCATTGCGTTGTCAACGATGCGACATGAAGTCCACAAAGCGCCGCTGAACCGCCTTCAAAACACAGCTGTCACCCTACACGGCTGTCCTCTGAACGGGACCACCGATCCCGGTGATGCACCGCGCAGCGCCATCGCCAAAGGGGCATCTGCAGAGATCGCATGGAATGGCGTGCCGTCGGGCAACGTCAGGGCGCCAAGTGGCACTCCGATGAAGAAGCGGCCGGCGTCGCACTCCACCCATGCTCCCGGGCCGACTTCATGGCGCGGTTGTTCCGGCCGCAACCGGCGATAGACAGCCAACATGGCCTCTGCGCGGGACAAACGCTGCCCCGCTTGCTCAATCTCCAGCTGGACCATGGCCCGCCCCGTTTCGTGCTTGTCGCCTGCGGTGCTCTTGGTCTCCTTGGTGAGGCTCGACCTCAGGGTCTCCAGCTCCCCACGCGTTTGTTTCAAGGCGCTTTCGAGTGCAGCGCCCACGACGTCGACCACCTGATCTCGGGTGACGCTCATCGGTGCAGGATTCGCCAAGTGTCATCCACGAGGGTCATTTCACACGACAAGGTGGTCGCCGTGGGGAATTCCATGTGGACCACGACGATGTCATCCTGCTCCCATTCAGCCCGCAAAAAGCCGACGTCCCACTCCGCCCGACGCAATTCCGCTTGGGCAGCTTGCCCACTCTCCATCACGGGAGACCCTTTCAAAAACGTCTCCACTTCCAACTGATATCCTTTGAATCGGGGAATGGCACTTTGGGCGACCCAGGCCTCCGCCTGCTCCCAATTTCGGGCGTCGACAGCTTGGAAGTAGGCCGTGGCTGTCCGCCGCTGTTCCGCATCGAGCGACGCGGTGCGGGTCACCACACCCCATTGGCCCTGCTCCAATTCCATGGTCAACACCTTGAATGACCGCCCATCCGGATCGACGCGAATCCGATATCGCCCAGCCATGGCATCCAGCGGTTCGCATGTGAATACCGACACGGAGAGGCGGTTCGCCTCCCTTCGCTTTTCCTCCGCCTCCCGTTCGAGCACCGTTTCCGACATCGAGGAAAGGCGGGTGACCAAGCGTGCCTCGTTCCATTGGTTCCACGCCATCCAGTCCTCGCGCTCACGCGGCACCACTTGAAGGACACCCTCCTCCCACCTGCCATCCAAGGAAGCCGACAGGTACTCCCGAGCTGCGGACTCCCATCCGCCCGGACACGGCTGGGCATGGAGGGTCCACCCAGCAGAACAGGCCCAAATCAGAGCCACCATGCGATGCGTCCAAGTCATGCCCCAAACATCGCTGAAAACCCACAATCCACGCGGCCACCTGATGCCAAGGAAACGAAAGTCATGCGCATCCATGACGCCGGTCACCCTCTCGTTCGCTCCACCTGCGGACCATTGTCCCCAGTGCACCGCGCACACCAATTGCCCACCCTTTCAATGAATGCCACCATGAATCAACGCCCCATCCCCGTGGTGAACGCCACACCCAAATGCCCCCAGTTCGGCTTCCTTCATGCCCGCAGCCGAGGTCGAATGATCCCTGCCTTCATTCATCCCGATGCCACCTCCTGGCTGCAGTCCACTTATGACACCGGTCCGCAGGACATCCTGATCTGCACCCACCAAAAGGTGGGCACCCACCTGACCAAGAAATACGTGGTCGAAACCCTTTGCGCTGCAGGCGCCTTGGGCGACACACATCCCGCTGGGGATGGCGACATCGGCAAGGCCGCCGTGCCCTGGCCCGAGGTGATGGTCTCCCAAAGCGGGGTGTCTGCCTTTGCGTCATTTCTCGAACGAACGAAAGCCCAGCCTCGCATCTTCTATACCCACGCCAATGCCGATGAGCTACCTGTCCGCTCCTTGCATCCGGACACCAAAGTCATCATGACCTATCGCGATCCGAAAGGCGCCGCAGTCTCTCAATTCCACTTCTACAAGAACCACCCCACCCTCGGGGTGTCCCCGGATTTGACCATGGCCTCCTTCGTCGACTTCTTTCTCGAGGGAGACCTGTACTTCGGAGATTACCACGACCATGTGACGGGCCATGTCAACACCAGCGCATGGGGCATGCGACCCGAGCAACACTTGATCTTGCGGTTCGAAGACCTGGTTGAACGCAAGATGCGTTCCGTGCGCACCCTGTCGCGGTTCCTGTTGGGCCGGCTCCTTCCGGCGGACGTCACCCGGAATGTGGCCTGCAGCACCGACTTCAACACCATGAAGCAGTCCATTCAACAAAATCCGGGAAGTTTCCACTTCAATCCAGACCGCTTTTTCCGCAGTGGCAAAACCGACGACTGGGCCGACCACCTTTCTCCCGCGGACGCCGCGCGCATCGATGCCAAAACAGCCTTGAAATGGGGGGACCTCACGGCCCCCATCCCCAGCACCGCCTCGTCCAATCCCCCCCAATCCCACGCCGCATGACCCTCAGCACCCTCGACTGCCTTCGCCACATCTTCCAGCGGGACTTGGACACCTTGTCCGAGCAGGTCCAAGCCACGCCCGACCACCTGCTCTGGACCACCCCGGAAGGCATCTCCAATTCCGTCGGCACCCTCGCCTTGCACCTCTGCGGCAATCTGGAGCATTTCATCGGACACCAATTGGGTGGCTCGGGCTATGTGCGCGACCGAGAGGCCGAATTTGCCGGCACCCCTTTGGACAAATCTGCGGTACTGGAGCGCATCTCCGCGTGTTCCAAAACGGTCTCCGACGCCCTGCGCACATTGCCGGCGGACACCTTGGACGACCCCATGCCCGAGCCTCCTCCGCAGCACGCCGGCCGCTCGATCCGGTTCTTCCTGCTTCAGCTCAGCTGTCACTTGTCCAGGCACTCCGGGCAGCTCGATTACCTCCGGCGCATGCTCTCCTGACCCCCATGCAACTTTGTTGAGGGCCACGGGTTATTCTTGCAACAAACCTGTAACCGACCGCATGCGCGCTGTTCTTTTCTCCTGCCTGGCCTTGTTGGGGTTCTCCCTCCAAGCACAGGACGACTGCCTTTTCACCGCTGACATCACCACCTCGACCGCACTCTGGGGCGATGAAGTCAGCTGGACATTGTACGACTCTGCGGGCGACCTGGTCGCCTCCGGTGATGGGTTCGAAAGCAATGCCACCTCGACGACCACAGCCTGTCTGGAAGACAGCTGTTATGTCTTGGAAATGCTCGACACCTTCGGTGACGGATGGAATGGTGCAGAAGTCACAATCAGCTTCGCAGCGCTGGGCCTGGAATTGGGAAGCTTCACTCTGGAGGAAGGCGACTATCAGACGCTCTCCTTGGGCTTTGGCGACTGTCCGGACAACGATTGGACGCCCTCCGGAGGCGGGAATGGCAATGGCGGGGGTGTCGTGGACACCTACGGGTGTTTGGACCCGGCGGCGGCGAATTACGACCCCACCGCGACCATCCACTGCTGCTGTGAATACGACGAGGACTGCACCGGATCCAACACCCTGACCCTCGTTCAGAGCGAAAGTGCAGACTCCGTGTTCTTTGGTTGGTTCCTGCAGTACACGCTGGTGAGCACCGAGGGACTGGTCTGGTCCCCCACCTTCAATGGAATCGATGATGCTGGGCAGTGGGTCGTCGAAGGCTGCATTGCAGATGGCTGCTACAATGTGACGGTCCACAATTCCTTCTCCAACGCGCCCATTTCTGTGGATGTCCTGCTCAATGGAGCGGTGGTGGACACCTTCACACTGGAGGTCGGAGAATTCCAATTTGACACGTCACTTGGCGTGAATGCAGACGATTGCGTGCCGTTTGTGCTCGGCTGTACCGATTCGGAAGCCCCCAATTACAATCCAGAGGCCACCATCGACAATGGCACTTGTCTCGAGCCTTGCGATTGTCCAGACGTGTTCGAGCCGGTTTGTGGCTACGATTATTACTCCGGGACGACCATGACCTTCAGCAACCTCTGCGAGCTGGAGTGCGCCGGCGCCTACTTCCAGTGGGAGGGCGACTGCGCCGACGTCCCCGTGTACGGCTGCATGGACCCTGAGGCCCTGAATTATGATGAGAATGCGACGGTTGACAATGGTTACTGCCAGTACATCCCGGACTGCGGAGAAGACCACCTCGTGGTGACGGCATCGAGCGTGACGGGACTGGACTCCTTGAATGGCAACATTTTCGGTGGCGGTCTGTCCGGCTACTTCACCGGCATGGAAGGGTACATCAACACCTTCATCGGTGTGTATGATGCAGCGGGCAACTACACGGCATACGGGTGCATGGCGGATGGCTGCTACAACTTCTACGTCACCAGCTCAGGCTGGGCCCCTGGCGGTTCGATGGAGGTCACCGTGGATGGTGGTGATCCCGAAAGCTTTGTCTTGGGAGCAGATGAATACTCAGCGGTGTTCCCCTTCGGAATCGGTGTGGACGACTGTGAGGTCTACATCCCGGGCTGCACGGATCCCGCAGCCCTGAACTACCATCCGGACGCCACTGAGGATGATGGCTCCTGTGAATACCCCTTCAGCTGTCCAGACGGCGGCGTGGCGGCCACGATGTACGTGTGCACCTTCTCCGGTGGAGACGAGGTGGGATTGACCATCACCGACAGCCAAGGCAACGTGATTTACGACCAGCAAGGCTACCCCGACTTGACCATCGATTACTTCGACATCTGCCTCGACCCTGAAGAATGCTACACGGCCACCATGACCAACCTCAACGGTGGAACCTCATGGAACGGCGGCTACTTCTGGATTCACGTCGGCAACGTGGAGTGGGCCAATGGCAGCCTCGAGGGCAGCAGCTCTGCGGACATCACCTTCGGAACCGGCGAAGACTGTGAAGGCTCCATCACCCCCGGAGGCAATGACTTCACCTTTGGATGTACTGACCCCAGTGCCCTGAACTACAACCCGCTGGCCACCTTTGACGATGGCTCGTGCGACTACGAGGACAACCCTGGAGGCGGCGGCATCGTGGACAGCCTCGACTGCGGCGATGGCCTCAATCTCGTGGCCGGAATTTTCATCAGTGGCGACCCCTTCACCAGTGAAGTGTCCTGGGCCCTCCTCGACGAGGACAGCACTGCGGTGCTCGTTGGAAGCGGCAATGACATCGGCAGCAATGGCGTCATCAATCCTGTCCAAGGCTGTCTGCCAGATGGTTGTTACACCCTCGAACTCTACGATTCCTTTGGCGACGGCTGGGGAGGTGGCATCCTCATCCTGTCCGCAGGCGATGAGGCCCTGACCTTCACCCTCGACCTCGATTATGCGTCCTTCCCCTTCAATGTGGGCGACGGCTGCGGCGAGATCCTGACCATCACCGGCTGCACGGATGCAGGCGCCACCAACTACGACCCGACTGCCAACGAAGACGACGGGTCCTGTGAGTTTGCCTCCTGCCCGCTCGTTGAAGTGAAGTTTGTCACCTACACCTTCGCCAATGGCAGCGAAGTGTCTTGGACCATGTCCGGCACAGACGACGACACCGGCGAGTCGATCTCCATGACCTCTGACGGGTTTGCGGACAATGGGGTCCAAACCCACACCACGTGCATGGCACCCGGCTGTTATGGAATGACCTTGCACGATGCCGGTGGAGATGGCTGGGACCAAGGCTGGTTGGAAATCTGGGTGGACGGCACATTGCTGACCACCGGCACCTACCAAGCCGATGGCGTGAACGCCATGGACTTCGGCGTGGGCGTGACCTGTGGGGAAGACCCAGAAGTCGGCGGAGACATCACCAATGCCGGCATGAGCGGATGGAACGACGGCGTGGACTTCAGCCCATACCCCACCCCAACCAGTGAAATCGTCAACGTCCTCGGCACCGGTTTCGACAACGAAAGCCCCGTGGTGGTCCGTGTGCGCGATGGCATGGGACGTTTGGTCCGTTCTCGCGAAGTGATTCCAGGACAAGGTCCTGAGGGCTGGATCTTTGACGTCCGCGGCTGGTCCGCAGGCATCTACACGGTGGAAGGCATCCAAGGTGCAAGCCGCGCCCGGGCCCGGTTCATCGTGGCCCGCTGATCCACCGACCCCAGAATTCGGGACACGCCCCCTGCACGTTTTCGGACGTCAGGGGGCGTGTTTACTTTTGCCCCGACGGACATTCACCTGTCCACAATTGTGGAAAACGAGTGTTGTTACGTTGTTGAATTCCAGAGAGTTCAATGCGCTGGGATTCTCAGAAAAAAGCCCCACCCTTGACATGTCAGCGACGGCAACCCACCGGTCAAACGATGGGATGAAGGAAGGGCAACCGACCACCGTCCGGACATGAGGGGCGACCCCCATGGACGACCTGCCCAGCAGAAGTTGACCGGCACCGCGAAGGCGATGCCGAACGCCGCCCTCGGCGGAAAAGGCATCCTGAGAAAGGATGGGGCCCCGTGCCTGACGAAACGTGTTTCGTCCTGGATCCAAAGAGGACCACCCACCACCGGCTCCGGCCGAGGTTGCTGAGCAACCAGGGCGCCTTCCTGCAAAGGGGGCCCTTCCTTCGGGAAGCGGGATGGAAACTGACCCGATCACTCGGACAGTTGCGGAAGGCCCAAGTCCACCGACCCTGGGCCGACATCCAAGGACGTTTCGTTCGCGGATGGAACCGTTGGAGAGCCGAAGATGGTTGCCGCAAGGCAAGCGGCCCTTGATGCTTGAGGCGGACAATGCTCATTGTTCGTTTGACCTCACCGAGCAATCGGAGAGACCGAGATGATCCAGGTCGTCCGGGTGCAGCAGGGACAACCGCATGGTTCAGGCCGAACCATCGACGATTGACATCGGTAATCGGGGCGCCACTTGGCGCAGCACAGGACGCCCCCCCGTTCCTGTGAGCAGGGACACTGAAAAGTGGTTCTTGCCCGACAGAACCCGCACCAGAAGGAGATGCTCAGGCCCTCCGGAAGGCGCGGGTTTTCTGCGTTTGGCGGGGGCCTTTTCGGCGGACTTCCTTTTCCGGAAGCAACCCCGGCGAAAGGCCACTCCAGGTTACTCCGGCAACTGCCGCTTGGCGATGCGCTCCAACGGACCGGGACACGCCTTCATGTGACAGGCTTCGCACCCTCCGACAACGGCAGAGTAGGTCTCCGAACTGGGGGCTGCGTTGAAGGCCGCCACATGGTGCGCAAAGGCCATCGAAAAGGCTGCAAAACCGTCAACCAGCATGCTGCTGTCCGTCGGGGCCAGTTGGGTGAAGTCCACCTGCGAGAAACGAAAGTCTTCCAGAGCGGCATCGCCCTGCTGAATCAACGCCTTGGCCGCCAGCAATTCTGCATCCAATTCTCGCATGCTCTCCGCGAGTGCAGAGGTCCGGTTGGGTTGGGTTGGCGCCAAACGCGGACCACCATCCATCGGGGTGGACGGTCCGGATTCAGAACAAAACGACAACATCACCGCACAGGCCGTGAGGAACAAACTCCCCAAGACTGGACCGCCCCTCATTGGTCTTCGATCATCACGCCGGTCGCCATGAAGGCCAGCTTGAGCTCCGGCTCGGTAATGGCGGCCATCTCTTCTTCAGTGGCACCTGCGTCCTCGGCGTAATGGCGGCGCATGTCGACCGTCAGCGTGTCGAAGAAGGCTTCCCCCTCCAACACCGTTCGCTTGCCCTCGGCCCCTTCCGTCGGAACAAAGAACCCGTAATCGAGAAAACGCACGAAAACCGTGTCTTCCCCGGACGCCACGTCCATCCAACACCCCTTTTTGGGGCAGGTCGAGACAATGTCGCCTTCGAAGCGAATCTGAGTTCTACCGGCTTCGGCCAACGCCTCGCGGAGCCCCGCCGCATCGACGGCATTGTCGAGCTCGATCACCGACCCATAAAACATCTGGCCCGAATCTGACGCGGCCTGCACAGGCTCCACTTGAGAACCAGAGTTGCAACCGACGACCGTCACACCAAGCAAAGCCGCGGACAGGCCAAAAATGAAAGAGGGAAGGCGAAGTCTGTTCATGCCTGAAAATTACGTGACGCTCGACTTTTCAGCCCTTGATTACGGCCTCAATCTCTCGCTATTCCGTTCTGTGCCCACAAAGGAAATTTGGGTTAGTGTATTTCGTACACTTGCAATTCTCTACACCTTGGATGGGAACCAACACAACACGTTGTGCATTGTGGGCTTGCCTGGCCCCCCTGGCTTGGACGGCGTGTGCGTCCGTGCCGGATGCGCACCGCGCCCCGATTTCGGCCAAATCCGCATTTGTGGACAGTGTCTTGGAGACGTTGAGCCTCGCAGACAAGGCCGGTGAAATGACGCAATTGACCCTTGACATGGTCTGCGTTGGAAAGCCCTACCACATCGAAGAACCCCACCGCATCGACTCCGCCAAGTTGCAGCGGGCCATCGTGGACTTGCGGGTGGGCAGCATTCTGAATTGCGCAGGACACGCCTACACGCCTGCCCAATGGCATGACTTCATCGGCACCATCCAGACCGCCGCGGCGGCCAAAGAAAGCGGGTTGCCGGTGTTGTACGGCATCGACGCCATTCACGGCGCGACGTACACTTCAGGCGCTGTCCTCGGACCTCAACAAATCGGCCTGGCCGCTACGTGGGACACCGCCCTGGTCCGAAAAATGGCCGAGAACACGGCCAAAGAGGTTCATGCCACGGGCATTCCATGGAATTTCTCTCCCGTCCTCGATGTCGGCCGAGATGCGCGCTGGCCAAGACTTTGGGAGACGTTTGGAGAAGCACCCAAGCTGGTCTCCGACATGGGCGTGGCCATGGTGAAAGGATACCAAGAAGGCCCTTCCCCCATCGCGGCCACGCTGAAGCACTATGTGGGTTACAGCCGTCCCTTGTCCGGCCAAGACCGCACGCCGGCATGGATTCCGGAGCGACAGTTGCGCCAGTACTTCCTCCCTCCCTTTGCGGCCGCCATCGACGCCGGTGCGTCCAGCGTCATGGTCAACAGTGGGGAGATGAACGGCATTCCGGTCCATTCCGACCCTTTTGTCTTGAAGGACATCCTGCGAGATGAGCTGGGATTCGATGGCCTGGTGGTCTCCGACTGGGAGGACATCCGATACCTCTTTACGCGGCACAAAGTCGCCGCGGACTACAAAGACGCCATCGTCATGGCCATCGATGCCGGCATTGACATGAGCATGGTCCCCACCGACTACCAATTCCCCGAGCTCTTGGTCGAGCTGGTGGAAGAAGGCCGGATTTCCGAATCGCGGCTCGATGAGAGTGTGCGCAGGATCCTGTCCATGAAGTACGACCTCGGACTCTTCCAATCCGGGGGGATGCCGCCAACCCTCGCCGAATACCCCGGCAAAGGCGGCTTGGAAGGGACCGCGGCGCGCGCGGCGTTGGAAAGCATCACCGTGCTGAAAAACGAGGGGCAGCACGCGGTCTACCCTGACCAGCCCATACTGCCCATCGGCGGCACCGGCACCCTTCTGGTCACCGGCCCCACTGCCCACAGCCTGAACGCCTTGAATGGCGGATGGACGGGCACTTGGCAGGGCGACAATCCCGCCTTCAATACGCCTGACCGCCCCACTGCTGTCGAGGCCATGCGCACCGTCTTTGGAGCAGAGCGCATCGACTTCCAAGACGTCCACATGAGTTTCGATGCGGACGACATCGACCGCATTGCCCAACATGCCGCGCGGACAAAGCCACAGTGCGCCGTCGTGTTCCTCGGAGAAATGCCCTACACCGAAAGTCCGGGCAACATCGAAGACCTCGAGCTTTTCGACAACCAACAGGATTTGGTCGCAGCCTTGACGGCCCAAGGCGTGCCTGTCGTGGGGGTCTTCATCGGCGGTCGCCCCCGCACCATGGCCAACACCGACGCGGTGCTCGACGCATTGGTCATGGCCTACCTGCCCGGTGATTATGGGGCCCGCGCCATTGCCGACGTGTTGAGCGGCCACTTCAATCCGTCCGGACGCCTGCCCATCACTTGGCCACGTTACGCCTCCTCCCACATCACCCACGACCGGAAGTACACGGAAAACGACAGCCTGAAAAGCGAAGACCATCCCTACCACCCATTGTACCCGTTTGGGCATGGATTGTCCTACTCAGAAGTGGTGACGACCGACGTCAACATCCTCAATGGCGATGCTGTGGTCCTGGGAGACACCCTCGACGTGGAGGTCACCTTGTACAACACGGGAACCCGGAGCACCACCGAGACGGTCATCCTGTTCAGCCAAGACCATGTGGCGAGCATCACGCCTGCCGTAGACGAACTCAAGGCCTACAAACAGGAAGTCGTTCCTGCAGGTGCGACCAGAAAGGTCCGACTTCGGGTTGACTCCAAAGCCCTCGGCTTCATCGGCCGCGACATGAAATACACCGTGGAGCCCGGCCAGTTCGGGTTCCGCGTCAAAGACCAAACGGCAGCATTCACCCTGCAAGCCGCCTGAAAACAAGATTAAAATCAAACCTCTACCCATAAACATGAAGCACTTCACCCTTCTTCTGATGGCATGCTTGGCCATCGTGTCCGCGCAGGCTCAAATGGTCAGCGTGACCTTCAACGTCAACATGGCCAACGAAACCACTTCCCCACAGGGTGTTTACCTGGCTGGCGGCGCGGACTTCGGCATTCCCGGGGACAACCCGATGACCGACGAGGATGGAGATGACATCTGGACCATCACGGTCGACGTCATGTCTGGCTACACCGGGTTTTACACCTTCACCAATGGTCCTTGCACCAACTGGAGCTGCAAGGAGAACATCGTGGGCCAGCCTTGCGCAGCAGGTCCATACAGCGACCGCGAGCTCGTCAACATCACCGAAGACACCGTCATCAACACCTGCTTTGCCCAGTGCACTTCAGACGGGACCTGCCAAGACGTGGGGGGACCACTCGACGTCACGTTCCGGCTGGACATGACCGAAGAAGGTGCAGCAGGCCCCATCTACATCACGGGACTCGTGGTGGACAACTGGTGCGGCACCTGCGTGGAAATGCTGGACCCCGACGGAGACAACGTCTACGAAGTGACCCTTGAAATGCCCCAAGGTGCCCATGAATACAAGTTCAACAACGGGGGCTGGGCCGGCACTGAAGCCTACGGTCCGGAGGATGCTGAGTGCACCCTGACCTCCGGAGATTTCACCAACCGCCTCGTGACCGTGTCCGGGACTGACCCCATCGTGCTCGACGCTGTGTGCTTCAACAGCTGCGATGCGTGCGGCGGTGGCACCCCTTGCGTGGACCCGGCACAAATCGACACCACGATGATCTGCCCCGCGCTCTACGCCCCTGTTTGCGGCTGCGACGGCGTCACGTACAACAACGATTGCGAAGCACAGTTCTACGGCGGTGTGACCTCTTGGACAGAGGGCGAGTGCGGCGCCACACACGATGTGACGTTCCGCGTCGACATGAGTGAGCAGACTGTGGCTGGACCGATGTACATCACTGGCAACAGTGTGGACGACTGGTGCGGCACATGTGTCGAAATGTTGGATGCCGATGGCGACGACGTATATGAAGTGACCCTCACCCTCGAGTCAGGAGAGCACGAATACAAATTCAACAACGGCGGTTGGGACGGCACCGAGAACCTCGACAGCGCGGAAGACAGCACCTGCACGCTCACCACCATCGATGGCGCCAACACCTTTGTGAACCGCTACCTCAATTTGGTGCCCGGCTCTGGCAATGTGGTCCTCGACGCTGTCTGCTTTGAGAGCTGTGAGGAATGTGAAGAAGTCGTGGTGCCCGACACCGAAGTGACCTTCAATGTGGACATGAGCGAGCAGACCGTCTCCGGAGCCGTGTACATCTCCGGCGAGTCCATTGACAGCTGGGCTGGCGCTTCTGTGGAATTGACCGATGCCGATGGCGACAATGTGTATTCCGTGACGTTGGAGCTTCCACAAGGCGATCACGAGTACAAGTACATGATCGGCAGCTGGGACACATCCGAGCAGCTCGACGCGGTCGCAGACTCTGCCTGCACCATCACCACGGGTGGATTCACCAACCGCTTGCTGAGCATCACCTCTGAGGACGCCATTGACCTGGCCACCGTTTGCTACGAGTCCTGTGAGGCCTGCATCATCGACAACGTGGTCGAGAACAACCCGATGGCCTTCCGCGTCTTCCCGACCGTCACCGACGGCGTCTTGACCGTGGCCTTCCCGGCTGCCCTCGAAGGCGGAGCCAACTTGGTGGTTCGTGACCTCTCCGGCCGCCAAATTCGCACCGAGAACCTCAGCGCTGGAACCCTCCAGACGGTGGTTGACCTCGGCCAGCAGCCCAACGGCTTCTACATCATTCGCGTCGAAAACGGCGCGCGCACGGCCACCGAGACGGTGATCGTCCAACACTGAACCCCAAATTGAACCGCACCATGCGCATCCTGCTCTTCCTGGCCTGGCTCGTGCCCTTCGGGGCATGGGCTCAGTCCACGGCCATCACCGGAACGGTGACCGACGCCGACGACGGCATGGGACTCCCCGGAGTCTCCGTTGTCGAAAAAGGCACTTACAACGGAACGGTCACCGACCTCGACGGCAACTACACCTTGATGGTGTCTGCGCCTGAGGCCACGCTGACCTTCACCTACATCGGGTACAAGACCACCGACGTCGCCCTCGCCGGTCGCACCAAAGTGGACCATGGCCTGGCCGCCGACATTGCGGGCCTCGAAGAAGCCATCGTCATCGGCTACGGAAACCAGCAGCGAAGCAAGATTTCGGGTGCGGTTGGAACGATCGACATCAAGGACGCCACCGCCGTACCGGTGCTCCGGACGGAGCAGGCCCTGCAGGGCCGTGCCGCGGGCGTCCAGGTGACCCAGAACTCCGGCCAGCCAGGCGCCACCCAGTCCATCCGAATTCGGGGCACGGGCTCCCTCAACAATGCGGAGCCCCTCTGGGTCGTCGACGGCATCCCAACGGGTGGCATTGACTTCCTCAACCCAGCCGACATCGAGAGCATCTCCGTCCTCAAGGACGCCGCCTCCGCTGCCATCTACGGCGCGCGGGGCGGAAACGGGGTAATTCTCGTGACCACGAAGAAGGGCGCCAAGGGCCAGCCGGCCCAAGTGACCTATGACGCCTACTACGGCATCCAAGAGCCGTGGAAGAAAATTGGCCTCCTCAACGCGGAGCAGTATGCCATCCTCATGAACGAGAGCCGGGCCTCAGCCGGCCTCGTCCCCTTGGCTGCCCTGTCCGACCCCGCCAGCCTCGGGGAAGGCACCGACTGGCAGGACGCTTTGTTCCAGCGGGCACCCATCATGAACCACAGCTTCAATTTCACCAAAGGAACCGCCACGAGCTCCACCGCCATCGGCGGCAGCCACTTCGTGCAAGACGGCATCATTGGCGGAGAAAAGGGGCGCTTCGAGCGGACCACCTTCCGTGTCAGCACGCAACAGGATGCCGGCGATCGCTTCCGCCTCGGACAGACGATCAACTTCACACACATCAGCCGGAATGCACTGGCCGAAAACAACGAGTTCGCCACCCCCGTAGTCCGGGCCCTCAACATGGATCCCGTGACGCCCGTCAGCCGACCTGATGGGTCTTACGCCTACTCCGAGTTCATTGGAAGTGACATTGCCAACCCCATCAACCAGGTGGCGACCACCCACGACAATTGGATGACCAACCGATTCGTCGGCAACCTCTATGGAGAATACGACCTCCTGAAGGAGCTCAAGTTCCGGTCCTCGATCAATGTGGACCTCTCCCTCGGTTCGCAGAAAATCTTCTTCCCCACGTTTGACCTCGGCATCGGCCCCAACGACCCCAACCGCCCTGCTTACGAGTGGCGCGAGGTCAATGGCTTGATCCGCAACGAAAACAAGTGGTCCAATTGGCAATGGGAGAACACCCTTCAATATGACAAGGAGCTGAAGAACGGAGACCGCATCCAAACCATTCTCGGATACTCTGCCTTGTATGGAAACTACCAGAACATCGGCACCTACCGAGACAGCTTGAACTCCAACGATCCGGAACTCGCGTTCCTCGACAACAGCTTGAACTTCACCGAGCAGGCGCCGAATGCCAGCGGTGGTTTCGGCGAAAGCTCCTACCTCTCCTCCTTTGCGCGGGTCCAGTACGAACTGGGCGATCGCTACTCCATCAGCGGCACGGTGCGCCGGGACGGATCCTCGAAGTTTGGTGCGAACAACCGCTACGGCATCTTCCCTTCACTCTCCGCCGCATGGAACCTCACGGAAATTCCGTGGGTGGTCGAGAAGGACTGGATTGAATTCGCGAAGGTGCGCGCTTCCTGGGGACGCAACGGAAATGCGGACGGCATTGGCAACTTCGACTTCACGTCGGTCGTCTTCAACGGCCAGAACTACACCTTCGGCCCGGACCAACAGCAGGTCAACGGAGCCGGTCCGGTCACCACGTCCAACCCCGACCTCAAGTGGGAAACCGTCGACCAATTCAATGCGGGCATTGACCTGGACCTCTACCGCGGTCGGTTCAACATCGTCCTCGACTACTTCGTGAAGAACACCAACGACATGCTCGCTGTGGTGCCCGTGCCGGGCGTCGTGGGCTTCCTACCTGCGGCCACCAACGTCGCATCAGCGCGGAACAAAGGACTCGAAATGTCCTTGACCTACCGCGGTGAGAAGGGCGATTGGAACTACGATGTGACGGGCAACTTGAGCATCATTCGCAACGAAGTCACCGACCTCGGAGAAGGTGGCCAGCCCATCAGCACCGGCGGTGTGTTTGGCGCAGGCAATGATTTCTCTGCTTACACCGACATCGGCCTGCCGATGGCCGTCTTCTACGGCTATGAGACCGCAGGCATCTTCCAAACCGACGAGGAAGCCGCGGCCAACTTGGCGCAGCCCAACGCCATGGCCGGCGATGTCATCTTCATCGACCAGAACGAAGACGGGATCATCGACGAAAACGACAAGACGGTCATTGGCAATCCGCACCCCGACTTCACTTACGGCATCACGGGGAACGTCAAATACAAGCGGTTCGACTTGAGCCTCTTCATCCAAGGTTCGCACGGCAATGACCTCTTCAATGGCATCTTCCGTTACGACTTGAACACCACCAACCTCCCCGTGTCTGCACTGGAGCGTTGGACCGGTGAGGGCTCCACCAACGAGCACCCACGCATTTCGCATGTGGATGCCAACCAAAACAACCGGGTCTCTGACCGATTTGTGGAAGACGGTTCTTTCCTCCGCGTGAAGAACCTCCAAATCGGATACACCCTCCCCGAGCGGATTCAGGAAAAGCTGGACATCGGCAAATTCCGGGTCTACGTTTCTGCGAGCAACTTGCTCACCCTCACCAACTACTCTGGTCTCGACCCCGAAATCGGTTCCCGTGGCACACTGGAAATCGGAATCGACCGCGGCTTCTATCCCGTCTCGCGCAACTTCATCGCAGGCGTCAACGTCACCTTTTAAGTCGGAGCATCATGAATTCTAAACTCCTTCTCCTTTTCCTCCCGGTCCTCCTCTTCTCGTGCAAGCAGGAGTTCCTCGAACGGACCCCGGTGGTCGGCGCCACTGAAGCGAACTTCTACAAGACGCCTGAAGACGCAGAAGCAGCCACCATCGCCTGTTACAACACCCTTCAACAGGAGGTCACCAACATCCAGGGCTCTTCCGGACTCAAGCCGCACTTCCGCTGGTACTTTGGCGACATCTGCTCCGATGACAGCGACAAGGGGGGCTCCGGTGACGGCGACGACCCACAGCTCTATGACTACGAGCGTTTCCAAGGCAACAGCGCCGGGCAAATGCTCCTGGTCGAGTGGCAGGTGGCCTATCGCGGCATCGCCTACTGCAACCTCGCGCTGCAAAAGCTCCCAGAGATCGACATGGATGCCGATGTGCGCGACGCCTACCTCGGCGAGGCCAGCTTCATCCGGGCCTACTGGTACTTCAACCTCGTGACCACGTTTGGCGGCGTGCCGCTGATCACCGAGCCCCTTTCCTCTACGGAGTACCAGCAACCTCGGGCCACGGCCGACGAAGTCTGGACCCTCATCAAGGAGGACCTCGACTTCGCCATCGACGTCTTGCCGGCACGCAGTGCATACGGTTTGGGAGACCTCGGTCGGGCCACCCGCGGCGCAGCACAAGGACTGATGACCAAGGTGCACGCTTACCTCGGCGAATGGGAAGACTGCTATGCGGTCTCAGGCGATCTGGTCGGCGAAGGTGAATACAGCCTCGACCCGAACTACGGCAACGTCTTCACCGAACTCGGTGAGAATGGACCCGGCTCCATTTGGGAGATCCAATACATGAACGCCTCCGGCGGCAACTGGGGCCAGCAGCTTGAAGGCACCTTCACCAACGTGTTCCAGCGGGCCCGCGGCCAGTTCAACGGGTTTGGATTCAACCTTCCCACCCAGGATTTGGTGGACGAATTCGAGACGGGCGACCCGCGCCTCAATGCCACGCTGTTCCAAGAGGGTGATGTCATGGGGGACCGCGGCATTTTCACCCTCGATGCCACGGGCTTCCCTTATCTGTACTACCCCAAGAAGTACTTCAACAATGCAGCCGAAGAGGCGCCTTTCGGCGACCCCAATCCCAATGGGCACAGCAATGACCGCGTGATCCGCCTCTCCGACATCATGCTGTTCCACGCAGAAGCTTGCGTGAACACCGGACGCATCCAGGAAGCCAACGACGCCGTCAACGCCGTGCGTGACCGCGCACGCGGTGAGGCATGGTGTGCCGGCACCCCATTGGGGATCGCACCCTGCGCCTCCCTGCCGTTGTACGGCGGCCCACACTTCCCGGCTGGCGGTGGTCAGCCCATCTTCAATCCAGACGTCACCATTGAGGACGTGTGGCATGAGCGTCGCGTGGAGCTGGCCCTCGAGGGGCACCGCTTCTTTGACCTCGTCCGTCAAGGCCGCGCTGCAGAAGTCATGCAAGCCCACCTCGACGACCATTTTGAAGGTGCCGGGTACACCTTCACCGAAGGGGTCAACGAACTCTTCCCCATTCCAAGCAATGAAATCACCCTGAGCGGTGGCCTCATCACCCAAAACCCTGGATACTGATGAAACTTCAACATCTCCTCCCCTTCGCCATTTTGTTGGCGTTCGCCGGGTGCAAGCCCATCGAAGAGCAAGGCATCGACCTGCCCGGCTCACCCAATGCCGCTTTTGATTGGGAATACCTCTATGTCGACACGGCAGCGGTCCCTTATGTGGACAGCAATCGCGTGGTGTTCCAATCCTTGGCCGGAGACGGTTTCCTGCACTTCTGGGATTTCGGGAACAACCGCACCAGCAACGCGCTGACAGACACCACCTTCTATCCCCAAGCCGGCAACTACACGGTGACGTACTCCGTGTATGGCGCAGGCGGCAGTGGGGTGGCTTCCGACGAGATTTTCGTGGCCAACACCGTCGAGCTGCCTTGCGAAGGCACCCTCGCCTTGCTGACCGGTTGTGACAACCCCAAGACCTGGATCTTCTCGGGTGAAGCCGGCGCCATTTCCGTCGGTCCCCAGCCAGGAAGCGGGGAATGGTACAGCAGTCCAGCAGCAGGTCTGGTTCCCGAACAGTACGACGACAGCTATCGCTTCACCACTGAAGGACACTACTTCTACAGCAACAATGGCGGTACAGTCAATCCTTTCGAAGGCTATGTCGTCACGCCGCTGGAGGTGCCGGACACCTTGGGCTACTTCCTCGAGCCTGCCGCCGGATTGAACGGCGAGGACCGCATCACCATTCCTGCAGATGAATTCGGCTTCTGCTGGTTCATGGGCGTCTGGGATGCGGGTCCGACGTTTGACATCATCGAACTCACCGAGGACCGCCTCGTGGTCTCTGCGCCCCAAATGAACGGTGATTGCTCCGCAGGAGAGGGCTACTTCACCCTTTACTTCGCAGCACAATGATGCGCTCCACCCTCATCTTCTCCATGGCCTCCATCCTTTTCTTCACCGCCTGCGGTGGTGGAGAGGAGGAAACGCCCGCAGAATTCCGGTTCTCCAATGACAGAACCGCTTTCGAAAATGAGGCCAACTCCGTCTTCTCGTTCGACGTGAGGATCGATGAGGCCAAAACGGAGGAAGTGCGGGTGCAGTACACCACCGTGGACGGCACAGCCAATGCCGGCGAGGACTACTTCACTGCAGCGGGCACCGTGACGTTTGCGCCCGGTGAGACCAAGAAGTCCATTGAGGTCGAGATTGTCGTCGATGAATGGTTGGAAGCCGATGAATTCTTCACCGTCGTCTTGAGTGCGCCGGAGGGTGGCTACTTGCGGGACAACATTCAAGAAGCCGTCGGCACCATCCGCAATGACGACTCGAGCATTCAGGTGAGCGATGCCGGATTCAGCACTCCCGACAGCTACCCTGGGATGACGTTGATCTGGGGAGACGAATTCGACACCCCGGGTGCGCCAGATCCGTCCAAGTGGACGTATGACATCGGCAACGGCCAATGGGGATGGGGCAACAATGAGCTCCAGAATTACACCAACAATCCGGAGAACGTCATCGTGCAGGATGGAAGGTGCTACATCTTCGCCCGGAACGAAGGTGGTTTCACATCAGCGCGGCTCAAGACCCAGGGCATCTTTGACTTTCAATACGGCCGGGTCGACATCCGCGCCGTATTGCCCATCGGACAAGGCATCTGGCCTGCCCTGTGGATGCTCGGTTCTGACATCGACCAAGTCGGTTGGCCCGCTTGCGGTGAAATCGACATCATGGAGCTCGTGGGACACCAGCCTCGTCTGGTGCACGGCACCTGCCACTGGGGCCCCAACAATGCGGAGCGACAGTACAACGGTGTCATCGCACCAGCGCTCGAATTCCCGGCCACGTTTGCCGATGAGTTCCACGTGTTCTCGCTCATCTGGGAGGAGGACCAGGTCCAGATCTTGCTCGACGATGTGGTGTACCACACCCTCACCCCAGCTGACATGAATGGCTACGACTACCCGTTCAACGACGCGTTCTTCTTCATCATGAATGTGGCCATTGGCGGAAATTGGCCCGGAGACCCCGACGAAACGACGCCCTTCCCGGGCTTCATGGCCGTCGACTACATCCGTGTTTTCCAATAAGAGACCACGCTCCTGCTTCAAAAAAGCCCCGCCATGTGCGGGGCTTTTTTCTGAGGTGACATTCGTATCCAGGGCCTGGCGTCAGGGAAGCCAGGCCTCCAGAAGGCCGCATTCCGTGGGCAGGATGCGGTGCTGAATGCCCCGAATTTGAAGGGTCTCCATCAAATCGGAACACTCGGCCTTGCGGTCGATAACATTGTCCACCAGCAGCAAACAGCGCGGCGACAACAGCCCCAAGTCCATCAGTGCGCGCAACTGCATGCCGTAGTGACTTTTCTGCGCATCGAGAAATACCAAGTCGTACGGCCCACTCAAGCGGTTCCGAATGACCTCGATCGCTTCCCCGCAAAACACATGCACGGGCAGTTCCAAATTGACAAAGCGCTGCTGTGCCTCCCGGGCCACCTCTTCCTGGAATTCAATGGTGTCGAGCTGAACGCCGCCTTGGCTCCAATCGACCCCACTCATCAAGTGCAGCGCACTCAGGCCATGCGCCGTGCCGACTTCCAACATGCGACGCGGCGATTGGAGGGCCACCCTCGCCGCGAGCAACGGCCCCGTGTCGGCGCGAATGGGGTTGCGCCAGCCATACCGGCCTTGGGCATCGGAATAGGGTGCTCCTTGCTTGCTCATGGATTCGAGCAAGACGATCTCGTTCTGAAGCTTGTGGTGTGCGGCAATCATGTTCATGGGCTTGGGATTGTTGGGATGAGCCCCGATGATGCCCCGCCCCTGTTTCAATCCCAATGACAAACCTCATCGGTGGAGCCATCTTTCTTCATGACTTGCCATAATGTGTATTTCCAAAAAGAAATGCGTATCTTCAAGACATGACGCGTTTCAACTGCTGCTGCTGTTGTTGTATTCCCCGAGGGGCCATGGGCTTCCGGGGTGGTGCGCGTTGATTCCACTCCTGAAACAGAAACCCATCGAAGGCCCCTTGCGTATGCAGGGGGCCTTTTTGTTGTCCAAGACACCCATGACGGCCACCCACATCCCCCATGACATCCTGCTCCAGCGGCACCGCACGCTGGCACAGCGGGTCGGCAACACCCCCCTCGTGGAACTGCCCTCCTTGACGGAAGACCTCTCCCCAAATGTCCGCATCCTCGCCAAGCTCGAATGGCACCAGATCGGCGGCAGCGTCAAAGCGCGTGCCGCGCATGCCATTCTCGGGTCGGCCCTGCTCAACCCGGACATCCGCGGCAAACAGCTGCTCGATGCCAGCAGTGGCAACACCGGTATCGCATATGGCGCCTTGTGCGCCGCCCTTGGCCTGCCCATGACCCTCTGCCTCCCCGCGAACGCCAGCCCCGAACGCAAACAGATGCTGAAGGTGCTCGGCGTGACCGTGATGGAGACGAGCCCCTATGAGGCCACGGATGGCGCACAGGCCGAATGCCGGGCCCTGGTCGAAAAGCACCCTGACCGGTATTGCTACCTCGACCAATACGCCAACAACGCCAACCGCATGGCCCATTACCACGGAACGGCTCAGGAGATCTGGACACAAACCGGGGGCGAGGTCACCCATTTCGTCGCAGGGCTCGGCACCACCGGTACCTTCAATGGCACCACCCTCCGGCTCAAGGCCTTCAATCCCGACATCGCCTGCTTGGCCTTTCAACCGGAAAGCGCACTCCACGGCCTCGAAGGCTGGAAACACATGGAAACAGCGCGGGTGCCCGACATCCACGACCCCAGCATCGCCGATGAGCACCGCACCATTCGCACCGAAGCGGCCTACCGCATGTTGGTGAAGGTGGCCCGCCATGAAGGGCTGCTCATCAGCCCTTCGGCCGCAGCCAATCTCGCCGCAGCCCAGAGCGTGGCGAAGGAGCTCGACCAGGGCACCATTGTGACCACCCTCGCTGACGATGCCTCCAAATACGGGGACGTCATCCAACACCTCTTCTGACATGACCCGCCGAATCCCCCCCCTCTCCCATTCCCCGGAACTCCAACACTTGGGACTGCCCACCGGTTGTGCGGAATCCCACTCGGGTGAATTCCACCCTGCCGCCTTGCCCTTGGTCTGGCAGCCTGACATTCAATCGGCCATGGAACGCACGTGCCTGGGCGCCTATCCCGGTGAGGGATGCGGGTTCCTGTTGGGCCGCGATTCGGACGGACATCGGACGTTGAGCGTGGCATTGGAAGTGGACAACCGGGCTGGAGAAGACCAACTCCGACGGTTTCAGATGACCCCACGCGATTTCATGAAAGCCGAACGGCACGCCGCCGCCCTCGGGCTCGAAGTGCTCGGGATCTACCACAGCCATCCCGATCACCGCGCCATCCCCAGCACCCACGACCTCGTCGGCGCGTGGCCCCATTTGAGTTATGTCATCCTGGCCGTAGATGGGTCCACCACGAAACCTCAGGTGGTCGAAACCCGTTCATGGCAACTCAACGACGCCCACCTCTTCTCTGAAGAATCCCTCCGCAACCTGAATTGAACCCCCAACCTTTCCATTCCATGAATTCCATTCTCATTCCCACCCCCTTGCGCAAGTTCACCGGCGGCGCCGGCCAATTTGAATCGCAAGCCGACAGCGTCAAAGGCCTCCTCGACGACCTCGTTCAGGCCCATGAAGGCCTGCGCCCCCACCTCTATGACGGCGACGGAGATCTGCGGTCTTTCATCCGCGTCTACGTCGGCGATGAGGACATCCACGAACTCGACGGCACGGCCACCGCATTGGCGCCAGGCAGTGAAGTCAGCATCATCCCCGCCATCGCCGGGGGCATTTCCTGAACACCATGGTCCATCCGTTCACCAAAGCCGAGCTTGAACGCTACAGCCGGCACCTCATCATCCCCGAATTCAACCTCGAGGGACAACGCAAGCTCAAGGAGGCCCATGTGCTGGTCATCGGGTCCGGCGGACTGGGCAGCCCCATGCTGATGTACCTCGCCGCTGCGGGCGTGGGCCACATCGGCATCGTTGACTTTGATGTGATCGAGGACCACAACCTCCAACGTCAGGTCCTGTTTGGCGTCGACCAGGTCGGCGCTTCCAAGGCACAGAGCGCCAAGGACCGCATCCTGGCCTTGAATCCGCACATCGAGGTGACCGTGCACGAAACGCGCATCACCTCTGAGAACGCGCTCGAGCTCATCGAGCAGTACGATGTGGTGGCCGATGGGACGGACAATTTCCCGACCCGCTATCTCGTGAACGACGCCTGCGTCCTCGCCGGCAAGACCAACGTCTACGCGAGCATCTACCGCTTCGAAGGCCAGTGCAGCGTGTTCAACTACCCCCGCCCTGATGGTACCCGCGGTCCAAACTACCGCGACCTGTTCCCATCGCCACCGCCGCCGGGCCTGGTGCCCAGTTGCAGCGAGGGCGGCGTGATCGGTGTGTTGCCCGGCATCCTGGGCTCCCTGCAGGCATTGGAGGTCATCAAGGTCATCAGCGGCGTGGGCGAGGTGCTCGACGGCAGGCTGTTCCTCTTCGATGCGGCCACCTTTGGCACCCGCACGTTGAAAGTGCGCCCCAATGCCAAGAACCCGTTGACCGGCGAGAATCCCACGCAAACCGAACTCATCGATTACGACATGTTCTGCGGCCTCGGCGATGCCCCCAAGGAGGAACGCCCGGTGCGCGAAATCACCCCGACCGCATTGACCGAGCAGCTTCAAACGGATACGCCCCCCTTGGTCATCGATGTGCGCGAACCCTATGAATTCGCCATCGCGGAGATGGGTGGCGTCCTGATGCCGGTCGAAACCGTGCCCGAGCGCCTGGCCGAGATTCCAAAGGACCAACCGGTCGTGGTGCATTGCCGCAGCGGGGTCCGTTCAGCACGGATCATTCGCATGCTGGAAGACGAACATGGCTACGACAACCTGCTCAATTTGAAAGGCGGCATCCTCGCCTGGCAGGAAGACGTGGACCCTTCCCTCGCCCGCTACTGATCAGCAGCTCGATCCGAACTGTCCGAGCAGGAAGAGCACATCCGTGACGTTGACGCTGCCGTCGGCATTGACATCCGCCGGTCCGCAGCTGCCGTCACATCCAAAGCTGCCCAGCAGTTGGAGGATGTCGGATACCCCGACGAGGTTGTCACCGTCTAGGTCGCCCGGGCATCCGACGGTGCCGGAATGGCCCACAGTACACCCCGTCACCGGGTCCGTGGCCGTCACTCCATACGTTCCGGATCCCGACACTGTCAAGGTTGCGCCTGATTCCGGCAACACATTGCCGTTCAAGGTCCAGGTGTACCCTTCCCATCCGGTGGGCGCCTCGAGCAGATTGCCATTGGCCAACCAATACAGAGGGGGCGGGTCCAGCAGCTCCAATTCGAGCACCTCCAATGTCTGGCAATCACCGGCAAGGGTGCCGATGTAATGGTAGGTGCCCGCGGCGTCGAGGACGGCATTTCCCCAGACCGTGGTCTCCCCCGGACAAAGGCCTGAAGCCGTCGTGTCAAAGGCGCAGACTTCCGAGACCAGCGCATATTGGCGCGCCGCCAAGGGGCCACAATCGCCGCCCCGGAATGCCGTGGCACCATCGATTGCCGTCACCCCGCAGGGGGCCGACCAGGCGTCCGTCCCCATGGCATTCCGATCGACCACCTGCAGCGATCCCAAACCATCGGCCCACGACGCCAAGCTGGCCTCCGGGGCCCCCATTTTCCAAGCGGTCGCAGCATCGAAGTCCCCGGCGCCATACTCGTCGATGACCCAGTACCCAAAGGGCAACCCTTGATCCGGCGGCATCCACGGAGTGGGATCCAGCCGGCTAACCACGACCTCTCCATTGGGCACAGCCGCCCCGACTGGCACTTCAATCGTTCCGCCGACCGCATCCAGAGAATACGTTCCCGCGCCATCCACCGTCACCCGGTCGAGCACGCCAGAACCGACAACGGCCTCTGAGGCCCCCAATGTGGCGGGGCCCGTGAAGACCCCATGCTGGGAGCTGCCATGCTTGTTGACGAGGAAATGCGCGTCCTCATTGAATTGGTAATACGCCACGAGGTCAGGATCTGCCTCAACCACCTCCTGGGGAATTGTCAAATGCCGCTGCTCTCGGATCTCCTCGCGGCTCAGTGTCCGGTTCCAGATCTTGACCTCGTCGAGACCCCCCGTCATGTTGCGGCTGCCCCATCCCCGATAACTGCCCAGGAATTGGGCGTCCTGTGCGCCCAGTCCCGGACTGAATGCATGGTGGGCCTCCTCGCCATTCAGGTAAACCCGCACACCATCCGGCGCAACGGTCATCGCCACGTGAGACCACTGATTTTGCGGCACATACAGGCCGCTGCTCCACCACCAGGCGCCGTTGGGCCAATGGTAGCCCAGCTCGTTGTTCTGACGGAAGTTGAATCCTCCTCCGCTCCCGCCCGAAATGACAATCGCCGTGTAATCGGGCTGGATGCCATCGGGCCGCACCCACGCCATGGCCGTGAACGTATTGGTCTCCAATCCCAAGTCATGGGTCAACCCATATCCGTTGGACCCCGAGCATTCCAATGCCATGCCAGGCACCCCGGACGACTGGCATTGGCTCGCTGGCCTCACCTGCACCATGCCGGGTACGCTCCGGGTCGAAGACACCCCGTTGGAATCGGTCACAGTCAGCGCCACATCGTACACCCCACCCTCGCCAAACACCACCACCGGATTGCGCACATCCAATCCCGATACGAATTCAGGTGCGGGATCGAAAGTCCACTGCCAAGACGCACCGGCATGCACGAGGAGGCTGTGACAATCAAAGCGCACCGAGTCCTCAGCGCAATACACTTCCGGGTTGGCCGTCATCGGCTGCGCCAAGGGCGTTGGCGTGAATGGGAAATCGGCCTGCCAAATGCCCTTGCCCTTGTCTCCCACGCGCAACACGGCATCCCGGTGGAAAGGAATGCATTCAAACGGAGCCCACCGGGCAGGCAATCCCGACTCAAATGGGGTCCAACCCGAGGCGTTCGAGGCCCGATGGAAAGCGCCCGTGGTGGACACCACCACCGTTCCCGCATCGCCCAGACACACGACATCGCGCAAACCCTCGCCTTGAAGTCCCGTCGTGGGATCCTGCCCGGGGTTCGTCCAAAGGACGCCCCCATCCATGGACCGCCGGATTCCAGAATTGTCCGCCTGGATCACCCAAACCTCATCGTCGTTGGCCGGATTGAGGGCGACTTCCATGCTGCTCCATGTGGTGGGCAAACCGGACAAGGCTGTCCAAGACGCACCACCGTTCGTGCTTTTGTGCAACGTACAACTGCCCGAGGCCCTCACCACAGCATAAAACAAGTCGCGATTGCCGCGCCCCTGTTCGATTTCCAGCACCGTCCCTGCCCCAAAGTCGTGGACCAATTCGAAATCGGCACCACCATCCTCAGAACGATAGAAACCACTGCCATTGCCCAGGGCCATGAAATCCGCATAGAGCGGGTCCCTCACCAACTCACTGGATCGCGAATCCACATAGCTCTCCGTAGGATACATGGACAAGTTGCCAATGCCACTGGGGGTGCCATCGACAGCATCCGGAAGGCGCAAATCTCCAATGTCACTGAAACGCAGTTCATTGGCATCCAATGGATTCACATAGCCCGTCGGCGCCTCTGCACCCCCAAGCCTCAGGTGCTTGCCCGCCCCGAAATCTTGTCGGAATCCAGTGTTGCCATTGTGGTACCGGCCTCCCGCTTGAACGTCCACATTCCAGCCTTGGCTGTACCCCCAAAGCGTGGTGTTGTAGATGCCGTATTTGCGACTTTCATGGGTGCTCAATTCGTCGTTGCTGTAATTCAAGCCGCCATCGCTCGCCACCCAAACATCATTGCCCTGGACGTGCAAATCTTGAATGTCCGGATGCACCCAACCAATGTCATGCGTGCTTGCTCCATAGGCGCCGATGCGCTGCCACGTCACACCGCCATCGTCCGTCTGATTCAGCGCGGTCACGCCCACCCAAACCCGGTCGGGATCGTTGTGCGACACCGCCATTGCGAAGTCGTAAAATCCTTGGTAAATCCCGGTGCCATTCATGTTGCCGGTGGCCAGGCTCGGGTGAACATCCACATCGTAGGGCGCGCCATCCTGACCGTTGGGGTTGGTCCAATTGCCGCCTTGGTCGTCGCTGCGGTAGAGGCCAATCCAGCCCGTATCACTGGCCTTGCCCTTTCCGATGAGCGCCACATAGACGCGGTCAGGGTCCGCAGGCGTCGTGCCGATCCGCCCCCCATGGTCGTCCGCCTCGCTGGGCTCGGAAGGCACAAAGTAACCAGCATCAAAAAGCGAAAATGTCGCACCTCCATCGTCCGACCTATGGAATGCGCAGCGCTCGGGATTGACTTCGTGAACGAGGGCGTAAACCACCATGGCATCCGTCGGATGGAACCGCACATCCCACACTTTTCCGGTGATCACCGTGCTCCAGGTGACCCCGCCATCCAACGTCCGCCGCAGGCCATTGTCGGTGGCGACATAAACGATGTCCGAGTTCCAAGGGTGAACCACCAATTGATTGGCTCCAGACCCCAGGTTGGACAGCAAATCCCACGTGGAGCCCCCATTGGATGTGCCGTAGACCGTGTTGTTGGAGACGAAATAAAACGTGGACGCGGCCGTCGGTGCCACCGCACATTGGGTGACGGTGCGGATGCCCGGCACAGAGAGGGTCACAGCCGACCAAGTCTGGCCGCGGTCCGAGGTCTTGAACAAGTCCCCCGCCTCAATGCCCGCGATGGCGACATCCGGGTTCGAAGCGCTCTGGTCAAAGCAGTACACGTTGCATTGCCAGGACACGGGGAAATGCCCCTGGTCCCCGTTGTTCCAGGTTTCAAACGGCCCGATGGCCTGCCAATCCGGATCCACAGCCGACGACGCCTGACGCTGCAATTGGCCTTCTACACCCCTGCCGCGCTCAAATTGCTCCCGCGCCCATTCGCCGGCATCCTGAATCGCACCGTCAGGACCGACCCGGTGCTCCACATGCATGAGCCAATGCTTGAAGTTGCGCTCGTGCAGGGTTTTCTCGTATTCTCGGTCCTTCCAATACGCGGCTCTCAAGTCGACGACCTCGTGAAAATTGGCCGATGCTGCATACATCCGATCGGCCCATTCAGGTGTCTCTTCCAGCTGATTGGGCACCCACTTGAATGCCCCCTGATTCACCACGGCTTCTCCGTTCAACGCCGTTTGTCCCCGCGCCACACCAATGCTGAGCATGGACACCACCAGAACCGCCCCAATGCACGTCACCTTCATGTTCAACAAGATAAGGCCGCTTCGGCCCACCCATCGGAGCAGATTGGCAACGAGCTTGGCGCCTGCCCGCATCCATTCTGGTGGCGTTACATTGATGGCATGAATGCCACGTACTCCTGTGGCCAATGCGGCATGTCCGTGAAGGCCCAATGCGCCAAGTGCGACGTCCCCCTCGAAAACGGCCACCTGGAGCTGCCCGACGGCTCGTCCGTCCAGGTCTCGCGCTGCCCTTCCTGCGAAGGCAAGATCAAGTCGCCCCTGTGTTGCGGTGCCGACATGACCTGCAGCGCGTGAACGGTCTCTCCCTGCATGTTGGCGTCCGCCTTGGCCTCTGGGCCGCCCTCGTGGGTGCGCTCGCTTCCTGCCAAAGTGAGAACAACCTCCCTGCCCTTGGGGACCATGCCGTGACTCTGTGGGCCAGCGACACCCTCGCCTTTGTTCCCGGCCGGCCTGTGGATTCCGTCCTGACCGATCGCGGCGACTTCCGCCTGGACGCCGGCCGCATCCGGGTGAAGCCCATCGCCCTGCCCCACCGTGACCGGCAGTGCGCCATCACGTTGGACGTCAGCCTCCGCTCCGCCGGTGACCCGTGGGACAAGAGCGGCACCCTGTTTGCCTTCGCTGACAAGGCCGGCCGCGACTACCTCCAACGCATGCAACGCGGAGGCGATGCCGACACCACCCGCTTCGCCGGCATCACGCCAGAAGGCGCAAGGGAACCCGCCCTAGAGCTGCTTCGCTTCATCACCCCCTTCGGCGTCGGCCACTTCAGCCACACCGAACGCGCTCAGGCCTACAAGCCCGAATCGGTGGGCGCCTGGTCCGACAGCGTCCATTGGTCCGCGGACCTCTCACACATTCAAACCTGGCTTACCGATGCGGACACCCTTTGGGTGGGCGTCTACATCGACACCTGGACTGAGGAGGGGTATACGCTCAGTGCCAGCATCACGATGGACGAGAGCGACCTTCCTTGTGACGCCGCCCTAGAACAGACCACACGCCCGCTGCTCAACACGACCAAGTTGGCCCACGACCAGCGCCCTTTCACCGCCTTTCCGGACGGCCCACTGACCGTCCCATTCACCCTCGACACCCCCACAGATGGCGCCACCCTTGATGTCCTGACCACCGGCCACGGCGGCCACGCGGGCGGCGACGAATTCACCGAGCAGGAACACCACCTCCTCCTCGACGGGGACACCCTGTTGACGTGGACACCTTGGCGGACCGACTGCGGCGCCTTTCGCCGCTTCAACCCGACCAGCGGCTTCTGGCCCTCCACCTATGTCGTCCGAGGCGACACCCTCGAGGAGCGCGTGGCCTCCTCGGACCTCAGCCGCTCGAACTGGTGCCCAGGCGATCAGGTCGACCCCTTGCGCCTTCCTCTCGGTGACCTCTCTGCCGGCACGCACACCCTGCACATCGCCATCCCGGGGGCACAACCGTGGACCGACAGCACGTTCAACTTCTGGAACATCGCCGCCACCCTGCACCACCCATGACCCTGACCTGCTACCGCGTTCACGCTTTTACCCAGGATCCGTTCGGCGGGAATCCCGCCTGCGTCATCCCCATGACGCGCTGGCCGGAAGACCTGTGGATGCTGCGGATGGCCCAGGAAATGGCAGTGGCCGAGACGGCCTACATCGTGCCGACCCCAGACGACCCTGAAGCGGAGTTTCACCTGCGGTGGTTCACCCCCGACATCGAAATGGACCTCTGCGGCCACGCGACCCTCGCCAGCGCCCACACCGTCCTTCAACACCTGACACCTCAAGCGACCGAGGTCCGCTTCAGCTCCGCCAGCGGCATCCTGACCGTCCGAAAAACAGAGGATGGTCGCCTCGAGATGGACCTCCCCTCGCGCCCTCCTGAAGCGGCTCCATTGCCCGAACCCATCGCCAACGCGATCAACCACGCTCCACTCGAGGTCCTGAAAGCGCGCGACTACGTCCTGGTCTACCCCGACCAAGCCACCCTCGACGACATCCACATCGACCGCAAGGAGTTTGACCAGATCAACCTCGGCCACGGCGGCGTCATCGTCACCGCACCAGGCGACGACGCGGACTTTGTATCGCGCTTTTTCACCCCGCAGGCCACCATCCTCGAGGACCCCGTCACCGGCTCGGCCCACTGCTCCCTCGTCCCCTACTGGAACACCCGCACCGGCATGACCGAATTCCACGCCGAGCAACGCTCCGCGCGCCGAGGCGAGCTCCACTGCACCCTTGCCGGCGACCGTGTCCTCCTCCGCGGCCACGCCCTGACCTTCAGCACCGCCACCCTCGCCCCCCATCTTTGAACCCCTGATCACATGGACGAGATTCCAAATTGCCCCCTTTGCGCGTCGCCCTACGCCTATCTCGATGGGGCCTTTCTGATGTGTCCAGAATGTGGACATGAATGGGACCCCAAAGACGGAGAAACCGCGGGCGAGGTGGAGGATGACACTGTGCGCGACGCCAATGGCAATGTGTTGCAGGATGGCGATGATGTGATTGTCGTCAAGGATTTGCCTGTCAAAGGCGCCCCCAAACCCGTCAAGGCCGGCACCAAGGTGAAGAACATCCGATTGGTCGATGCGGACCACGACATCGCTTGCAAAATCGATGGGTTCGGCGCCATGGCCCTCAAATCAAAGTTCGTCCGCAAAGCCTGACAGGGCGTCCCCCATTGCGGGCTAGCTTGGGCCGTCCATGGCCTTGACCCCCACCACCGCGATTCCACTCGGCTTCACCGCACCAGATTTCGAACTGCCGCACCCCGCAGACGGCACCACCGTTGAAGGCCGAGCGCTGATGGAGGGGCGGCCCTCCGTCGTGGTGTTCATGTGCAACCATTGCCCCTTTGTGGTGCACCTCCTCGATCGGTTGACGGCTGTGGCGAAGACCTATGGCCAACGCGGCGTCCAGTTCATCGCCATCTCCAGCAACGACGTGGCGAATTACCCCATGGATGGCCCAGACGAGATGAAGGCCCTGTCGGAAGAATGCGGGTTTGACTTTCCCTACCTCTACGACGAAACGCAAGCCGTGGCGCGGGCCTTCGATGCGGCATGCACCCCGGATTTCAGCGTCTTCGACGCCGAGCGGCGCTGTGTGTACCGCGGGCGCTTCGATGCGTCCCGACCCGGCAATGACATACCGGTGACCGGGGAGGACCTCGTTGGCGTGCTGGACCTCTTGCTCGCTGGCGAGCCCGTTCCCGCAGAGGGACAGCCCCCCTCAATGGGATGCAACATCAAATGGAAGGCTTGAGGGCGGCCTGAATCTCCGCAAAATGGGTCACCTGCACCGGTCCGGGCGGCGCTGGCACACCCTGTAGGTTCTGGAAACCGATGGCTTTTGGCTCGCCGGGAAGCAAGGTGAAGCCGTTGTCGTCAAACCGTCCCTCTTCGGCAGATCGGAGCCAGACCCCCACCGCAGGCGCCTCCGAAGTCAGCACAACGCCTGAATCGGTCGGCTCCACCGCAATGGAACAGGCCGGCCATTGGACCTCGCCCACCGGTTGGGGGAAGAAAACACCGGCATCGAGGACATCTCCTCCAGCTGCCTGCCACGACCAGGCGCACAACACGTCGGGCCCCGGCCAAGGGATGGCCGCGAGGCCGATGGCCGAGAATGGAGGCGCATGTTGGATTTTCGCTCCGCTGTCCAACGTGTCCCCCAACAGGGACAGATGCGCCCATGAGAGGATGCCGCTGACCGCCGTGGGGCCAGCGTTGATGGCCCGCCACGTTTCTTCCCCTCGGCTGGGCAGAATGCGGATGGGCTGATTGGCATGCCGAACAGCATGGTGGGCCAGTTTCCAGCGACCGGCGTGGTCCACGGTAGACCAAGACACGGTGGGCCAAACGTCATCGAGCTGCCAATACAAGGACCCCGAAGTCCGTCCACCCGAACTGCGGTGCCGCTCCACGGCCTGTCTCAACCCTTCCGCCTGCGTCAACTGACTCAGGTAAGTCCATGCGTCCAACCGGTCTCCCGCTGGCCACGTCGCCACATCCACCGACACAGGGTCCGCGAAGTACATCGCGGCGTAATGCCGCATCATGTCCCAACCGTCGAAGCCGGGCTCGAGCCAGTCCATGGTGCAGCGTTGGCGGAATTGGAGCGTCGAATCCGACCAGCCCGTGACCCCCACCGCTTCCAAGGTGCGCCGGTGCGGCAGGCTCTGCAATCCAAATTCGCTGGCGAAGCGTCCGGCTTCGTGGGTGTAATAATCAAACCCGGTTTTGCCGAACCACACCCCCCAATCGTGCTGATCGCCCGATGCCCGGGGTGCACTTGGATCGAGGTGGTGAGGCGAGGAGGGTTGGTATTCTCCCCCATTCAGGCGGGCCACCAAGTCTGGCAATTTCTCCTCGAACACCTCGCGATACGCCGCTTCGACCGCGACGGAATCGGCTCCATGCAAACCATAGAGGTCTTGCCATCCCCAATCGCGCCACGCCTTCTCCGTTTCGTTGTTGCCGGCCCAAATGGCCAGCGCTGTCCGGTTGCGCAGACGCAACACCTGCTCCTCGGCCTCCACCAAAAAATTGTCGCGCCAATCCGCGTCGCCCGGCACCATGGCGCAGGCATTCATGAAGTCCTGCCACACCAAGATGCCCTGCTCGTCGCACAGATCATAGAGGACCTCATCCCCATAATGGGCACCGCCCCAGACGCGGATCATGTTCATGTGGGCCGCCACCGCATCCTTCACCACGCGGTCCCACTTCTCCCGAGCGCGCACCGGGAAAAAGTCGGGCGGAATCACATTGGCACCGCACACCTGCACCGGATTGCCGTTGACCACGCACTGCATCGCATGGCCGTGCTCGTCGGGCATCCGGTTCCAATGCAACGTTCGGATTCCCAGCCGCAACGCCGCACTGCGGCCATCACCATCGGCCATCACCAGGTGGTACAGCGGTTGGTCTCCCATGCCACGCGGCCACCACAATGCGGGATGGGGTACCGTCATCTGGTGCGTCATGGAGTCGATTCGGACCCAGTCCACCATAACGGGCTGCCCATCCAGCGTCAACCTTGGCCGAATGTTGGCGACAGGACGGTCCCACCGAATGCGACATGTGGCCTGGAGGGCATCCGCCGATTCGACCTGCACACGAAATGTGGGCAATTCAACATCCGTCCTGACCCATCTCACAGGCTTCCAGATGCCACTGGTGACCAACCGTGGGCCCCAATCCCAACCGTAGTGGTACATGGCTTTTCGGGTGACCGCGCTGGTCTGCAACCCGATGGGCACGGCCTCATTGCTGGCAGGAATGGGCCATGGCAAGGCATCCAAAGCCGCTTGGCCCATTTGAATCGGACTGCGAAAACGCACCACCAATGTGTCTTCTCCTGTCAAGGAGAAGTCGGCCTCCGGGATGCGCCAAAACCGATGCATGTTGCTTGAAATCAGTACGCTAACATCATTGACCTCGACCTCCGCATAGGTGTCCAATCCTGCGAACTCGAGGGCCCACTCTCCTTCGTCCGGAGGTTGTTGCAATGCGCACCGGTACGTCCAATCCTCGGCTTCCACCCATTGCACATCTCCTTCATGGCGGTCTTGAAAAGGGTCCGGTAAAAGCCCATGGGAAAGGAGGTCGGTGTGGATGCAACCGGGGACTTCTGCTTCCCGCCACCGTCCCGAAGAGTCCTGGAAAGACCAATGGCCAACCTCTACAGCTGTCGGTCCTGGCCCCTGGTCACAGCCGATCCACAGCATGGCCATCCAGCACCACCATGAAAACCGACCCACACGCAACAACATGGGCATAAGGTAAAAATGGAGGGAATCGGACTGCGTGTCAGAATCCACTGGCACCAATTAAAATGAAGCGCCCGAATAGAGGGACAAAAAACCTATAAATCAGGACAAAGAACGCTGGAACAAAGGCGTCCTCCTTGCTGTTTATCAAGCTGTTCACCACAAGACCATGCGACATCTTTTTTTCCTTCTCGCCTTGGTCACTGCCAGCTTGTCGGCAGTGGCCCAATGCAACGGAGACCACCACGTCTCCATTTACAACTATGAAATCCACCCTGCCACTTTGACCATTGAGGTGGGGGAGTCTGTGTCCTTCCGCAACTATGGAGGATGGCACAGCATCAACGGAGAAACGAGTTACACCGGAGACAGCTTTGACAATCCGGTCGCCTTCGGACTCGATGCCAATTACGCCTTCTGGCCCTTCAGCAACTGCCTCGGTACCGTCACCTTCGACGTTCCTGGCATTTACCACTATGAAGACGGCGTTGGCAACAATGCCGAAGACGAAGGCATGGTGGGAACCATCATTGTTGAAGGTGCGCCAACCACCTCGACTGTGGTCGACATCGTGGTCAACTCTGACGTCCACAACCTCCTCGAAGCTGCCGTCATTGAAGCCGATCTCGCGGGCGCACTGTCTGGTGAGGGGCCGTTCACGGTTTTCGCGCCGACCGATGACGCGTTCATCGCGTTGGCCACCGCCCTCGACGCCACCGCAGAAGACCTGCTCGCCCTGCCTGAGCTCGCCGACATCTTGCTCTACCACGTTGTGGGAGCGCAGGTGCTGTCCACCGACCTCGCAGACGGCGCCACCGCCACCACCCTCCTCGGAGAGGACGTGACCGTGAGCATCGATTGCGATGGAAGCATCTTCATCAACGACGCTGAGGTCACCGTGGCTGACATCGCGACGGACAACGGCGTCGTCCACGTGATCGATGCCGTGCTGTTGCCACCGCCAGCACCCGCAGATTGCGAGGATGGCGATTGCTGTGGCGAAGGCACGGTCTGGGATGCTGAATCCGGCACCTGCATTGTCGAGGACGACGGGTGCCCGGATGCGGATGGCGACTTTGTCATTTCCGTGGGCGACATCCTCATCATCCTCGGCTACTTCGGTCACAACTGCGACTGATTCCGAGCCACTCCTTTTTGGAAAAGGCCCTGCATCTGCAGGGCCTTTTTTCATGGCCTTTGGTTGAGCGCGAATGCAGAACTTGCCTCCATGATTCGCCCTGCTTCAACCTTTGTCCTCTCCACAATTCTGCTTTGCAGCGGGGCTTTCCTGCTCACCACCTGTGAAAGTGAGGTGGAGACGGAGACCGCCGATCACACCGAAGAACATGCGAACCATCGCCCGGGACTGCCTTTGCCAGAAGGATTCGACATCCGAGTGACAGGCAACATCGAACAGAACCTCCTTCAACTCGCCATCTCAGTCGACGTTCCCGAGGGGTCCTATGTGATCTCCGCCCTGAGCGACCGAGACTATCTCGGGAAATTCCAAGTCCATTGGACCGATTCCATGGTGACCCCTGCGGGTGCACTTGTTGAAGACCCTGTCTCCATGCCTGGTTGGGAACCCTGGGACAAGGTGTACACCCCCATGTTGTTCGAATCGACCACCATTCGTCAAGCCTGGACCATCCCCTCGCAGTCGGACACCCTCAACGGCGAAGTGTTTTTTGTGTTGGAACCTCAATGCGTCCCGTATGCTTTGGATTTCAATGTGAATCTGACCACGGGAACCATCCAAAGCGGCCTCATTCACCCGCAATACCCTGACTGAAGTCCTCCCCAACGATAAACCTTGTGCAACATCAAGGAGACGGCGGTCAACACGACTTGGCGTAAACATTCCAACATTGGCATTTCATTCAGCCTGTTGAAGGCAAGAGTCAACAAATCACTTGCCCCAACAACCGGAATCATAAGTGACTGACAGCCAGAAGTAAGAACGCTTTGTAGGACTTACATTGCGGACAACACCTTACCTCAATGAAACACCTTCTTCCCTTTGTGGCGGGCTTCGTCACGTTCATCGTCATCAGTACGATTTTCTACATGGGCATCATGCCCTACCCCACAAGCTCCTGCGTGGTTCCGCAGGACGAGATGAACATGGGCTTCATGCTGCTCGGCAATGCCTTCATGGTGGGATTGGGCGCCTACCTCGTTCAACTCGCGGGCCATTTCTCTGCAGCCAACGGCGCCAAGCAAGGTGCTGTGGCCGGCCTGACCGCCAATGGCATGCTCAATGTCTTCATCTATGCCTTCTTCACCTGTGATGGCGGACACATCTTTCCGCTTGCAGAGACGGTCACTGATATTGTGGCCAACGTCATCTTCATGGCCGGATCTGGAGCCGTCATGGGCATGTTGTACCAGCGGAATGCCGCCAAAACAGCCGCTTGATCATGAACGCCAAAACAGCCGCCACCATCATCGGTGGCGTATACCTCGCCCAGGCCATCGGCATCTTTTTCGGGGCCGCCAGCATCACAGCCACGTCCTTTTCTGCGGCAGCAGACAATGAAACGGCCCTCTTCATCGGGACCATGATGCACGAAGCCCTCGCTGGCATGGCCTTTGGAACAGCGGTCATCATGTTGTCCATCCGAAACATGGAAACGGGCACAGCCCGCATTTTCCGTGGTTTTGCCATTGGTTCCTTGGGCATCATCGGAGTGGCCACATACCATTGGAGCACCCAACCCGTGGAGCCCCCTCTGCCCTTGCTGGTCATCATGACTGGTCTGGCCATCTACTCTTGGCTTGTCGCCTCGCGTCAGAACGCCTGATCTCTTTCCGCGAAAGGCCCCTCAGAACTTGTGTCTGGGGGGCTTTTTAATGCCCCATTGTTTCACGCCATCCATCCCAGCTGTTGGCCGTTCTGAGAGCACTCAATGGCGGTGCACGAAATGGGTGCGGTCAAACCGAAGGCGTTGGCCGTAAACGCCGCCCTCAGCGCGCTTTCCGCACGAAATCACCATGGTCACCACAGCCGCTGCGGGCAGCCCGAGAATGCGCTTGACCCGTGCACTGTCCAGCCCCTCCATGGGACACGTGTCAAAACCATGGGCACGCATGGCCAGCATGAAATGGGCACAAGCCAGTGCGGTCGATTTGTGCGCCCAAATGCGCATGCCCCATTTGCCGATGGGCTCGCGCGGATAGGGCTTGGACATGCCCCGCCACCGGGTCAGGACCCACTTGAATGGCGTGCGCCAACCCAGCGTCCCTTGGTCGTACACCAACGGCGTGATCTTCCTGTAGTATTGATAGGCCCCCTCCGGCACATTCCCCGCTTTGTCAAAGGCCTCCAGCATCCACTGGTTGTTGCGCCGCCACAAGTCGGGGCGCCCGACGAAGACCACCAGTTCCTGGGCCGTTCCCGCCGCCGGTTGCGACAAGCACGCCTCCACGAGCGCCTTTTTCTTGTCTGCCCGGACCACGTGGTGCATTTCCCACGCCTGCAGATTGGAGGAATTGGGTGCCTTTAGGGCCGCATCCAAGCAGGCCTCCATCACTTCTTCAGGAATGGGGTCGTCCGCATACACCCGGACGCTGCGCCGGGAATCCACAACCGCATGAAACGCAGCAGCATCTGTGGCTGGGGCATCGGCAGCTGGGCGCTTCTTCTCCGCTACCGGCGCAAAAATCTTGACCTTGGACATGGCCCAAAGATGGGGTGCTGAGGCAAGCCCACTCCAACGGGCAGCTCACCCTGCTTTGGCCGACCTGCGGGCCCAGAAAAACCCGGCCAGCGCCAACACCGTCACCGCCACGCCGACGCCGTGCAGCGGACTGGGCTCTGAGCCAGGAAAATCGCCGCGCCAACGGGACACAAAAGTGCCCACCATCACCAGCCCGACATAGAAGAAATGGACCGCATGATAGGGGTGCCCGGCTGGCCACCGCCGCACCCACATCGCGTGGGTCAGGATCATGACATAGGCCAAGGCACCGCCGACAGCTTTGAACCACTCCGGTGTGATGTCACTCATGCGGATGTTGGCCGCGAGGTAGCCAAAATGCAACAGGTGGATCCAAGCAAAGGCGAAGGCGGCATCCGCAGCCATCGCCCGGCTTCCCGCACCTGTCGCCCAGCGAACAAAAGCCAACAACGCCGTCAGATAGGCCAAAAAAGAAATGCGGCCGCTGTAGCGGGCGGCCATCCTCATGGCATCGGTCATGCTGCCTTGGTCCAGCCATCCCAAAGCGCCAGCCGTGGCCTGCAACAGCAGGCCGATGAACAACATTCGAAACAAGGAGGAGCGCATGCTCCAAAGTAATCCGTTCAGGCGGCCTTGCCGAGAGCCTTGTCGACCCGGGGGTTCATGACGGCAAAGTACAGCGGGGGGACAAGGCTCAGCAGCATCATGCCGGGGTATCCCGTCGGAAGCTGGGGCGCATCCTGCACACTGTCCAGCGTCTGATAAGGCTTGGCCGGCTGGTGATGGTGGTCAGAGTGGCGGGTCAATTCAAACAAAATCAACCGGCCGAGTGGGTGGTCGGAATTCCAACTGTGGTGGGGCATCACACGCTCGTAGCGGTGCTCGCTGACTTTGTCCCGAACCAGTCCATAATGCTCGACGTAATTGACCACCTCCAACAGGAAGCCGCCAAACAACCCTGCGATGAGCCAAGCGACGCCCACTTCCCACCCGAAGACGACCCAGACAGCAGCCAGCAGTCCCCATTGGATGGCTTGAAGGCGCAGAAACCCGTTGGTCGAATGCCAGGGACTCAGGCCCTTGCGGCGCAGTCGCTTGGCCTCGATTTTCCAAGCGGACCACCACGCGAGGAACACCGCGCGAAACCAAAACGTGAACAGCCACTCGTTGCGCCGCGCCGTGCCCGGATCGTCATGGGTGGCCACGTTGCGGTGGTGGCCCTGGTTGTGCTCAATAAAGAAGTGGGTATACAGCGACGTCACCAGCAAAGCCTTGGACAAGGTCTGGTTGTGCTTTTCGGGCCGGTGCCCCAGTTCGTGGGCCACATTGATGCCCAGAATGCTGCAGGAAAACCCCATGGCCAGAACAAAGCCCCACCATTCCATGGACCACATCTCACGCCCGCCTTGGCCAAGGTGCCACACGAACCAAGCGAGGAAGGCATACTGGATGGCGACCATGGACCAAAGCAGCATGTCGTACATCGGATCCTCGGACACCACTTCGCGTTCGGCCTCGGTGAGGTTCTTCCGCGCCTTGGGCAACACGAGCTCCATGAGGGGGAGAAATCCGAAGCCATAGGCGATGGCGATCCAGGTCCACATCCCGTCTGCCATGAAGGACGCAAGGGTGGCCCCGGGAATGGTCAGGGACAACGCATACTTCAGAAAGCGCCAAGGAGACGAGGTCGCAACGGGGGCATTCAAAGCGTCCATGGGGTCAAATTACTGATTTTGAACCCATCATGGCACACTGCCGGCCCCTCATTCCTCCTCCTCGCACGTCCCGAACAATCCGAGGAACGGCAAGAGGTCAAAAGAGGAGTAACACGAATCTTCCTGTGCATAAGGCTGGA
>CBFHWV010000006.1:31407-52624 GCA_965659565.1 uncultured Flavobacteriales bacterium | reverse complement strand
AGCCGTCCTCAAAGACGACGGCCTCCCCTATACCGTGTTCACTCCCTACAGCCGCAAATGGCACAAGGTGCTCGACGCGATGGACACCGACCCGCTGGCCGAGGAAAACACGGATTTCACCGGGCGTTTGGCTCGGATGGAAGGCCCCTTTCCATTGCCTGCGCTGGCCGACATGGGCTTCAATGCCACCTCGGCAAACCCAGCAGGTTGGGCGGCGTTCGACAACCGCACTCCAGATCCGGACGTGTTGGCCCAGTATGCGGAGCGCCGGGATACCCCATCGGTGGTCGGCACGGCCCGGACCAGTTTGCACTTGCGGTTCGGCAGCGTGAGCATCCGCGAGATGGCCCGCACCGGATTCCAGCACAGCGACAAGTGGCTGACCGAACTGATCTGGCGGGAATTCTACCAAGCCATTCTGCACCATTTCCCGCACAGTGCGACGGACGCGTTCCGGGCGAAGTACGACCGCATTCCATGGCGGCACGACGAAGCCCACTTCAAGGCATGGTGCGCCGGCAAAACGGGCTACCCCCTGGTCGATGCCGGGATGCGGGAATTGAACGCCACCGGCTTCATGCACAACCGTGTGCGGATGGTGGTCGCCAGCTTTTTGTGCAAGCACCTCCTCCTCGACTGGCGCTGGGGCGAGCGCTACTTCGCCGAGAAACTCCTCGACTTTGAGTTGGCCTCCAATGTGGGGGGCTGGCAATGGGCCTCCGGTTCTGGCTGCGATGCAGCGCCCTATTTCCGGGTGTTCAATCCGGAGAGCCAAATGAAGAAATTCGACCCCACCGGTGCCTATGTCAAGCGGTGGGTTCCAGAATGGGGCACCCCGCATTATGTCGCGCCCATCGTCGAACACAAGATGGCACGACAACGGGCCATTGACACCTACAAGGCGGCCCTGACGGAAGCGTAACTTCCCGGCGTGGCACACAACTCTGCTGGCGCTCCCTTGGATTCTCCACTCGGCGAAGACCGCCCCCTGGCCGGGCTCAAGGTCGTCGAGTTGGCCTCGGTGTTGGCCGGTCCCTTGGTGGGGACCTTTCTGTCAGAACTCGGCGCTGAGGTCATCAAAGTGGAGCCACCCGGACGCGGGGACATCACCCGCCAATGGCGCAGCAATGGAGAGCCTGATGACGGGATCAGTGCGTACTTCGCTGCGGCGAACGGCCCCAAACAACCGGTTCGCATCGACTTGAAATCGCCCGCCGGACAGCAGCAACTTCAGGGCCTTCTCGCCGGGTCGGACATCCTCCTTCAAAACGCGAAGTCCCACTCCCTTGGCCGGCTCGGCCTGTCCCCAGACGCCCTGGCCCAACAGCATCCCCGCCTCATCCACGTCCACCTCAAAGGGTTCCTCCACGCGCCGGACCGCAGCGGGTATGACATGGCAGTGCAAGCGGAAACGGGCTTCATGTCCATGAACGGCGCGCCCGATGGCGCTCCGATGCGCATGCCGGTGGCCATGATGGATGTGCTGGCGGCCCACCAGATGCGATCCGGATTGCTGCTGGCCTTGTACGAGCGGGAAAAGCACGGCCATGGCGCCTACATCGAGACGTGGCTGGATGCCAGTGGATTCAGCGCATTGGCCAACCGGGCCACGGAACACCTGGTGGCCGGCCAGACCCCCACTGCGCTCGGTGCGGTCCACCCTCAAATTGCGCCTTACGGGGAGTCGTTCCTTTGCGCCTGTGGCGGCCGCGTGGTGATGGCGGTGGGGAGCGACGCCCAATTCGCCGCATTGTGCGCAGAGCTGGGGCACCCTGAATGGTCGGAAGAGAAGCGGTTTGCCCGCAATCCTGCTCGGGTGACCCACAGGCAGGTGCTGGCTGAAAAACTGGCTGGGGCTTTGTCACAACGCTCGGCCGAGGAGCTCCTCCAACGCGCCCAAGCGCTCGGCATCCCGATGGGCCGGGTTCGCTCCGTGCCAGACGCCTTGAACACCCCCACGGGACGGTCCATGACCGCCGCTTTTGAATGGGAAGGTCAACCTGTGCAGCAAGTCCGTCAAGTGGCGTTTCGAATTCACCGAAGCGGCAACCGAACCACGTAGTATTGGTCTTCCCGAATGGGAAGGCGATCGGATCGGAGCCAGGGGTTCAAGGTCTTCAGGGCATTGTAGCTCACCCCGGACGCTTTGGCGAATTGCGCCAGATCCTCCACGCTGTCCACCAAAATGGTGTCCCGGGTTGGGACCGGCGCGTACCAGTCCTCCGCCATCAAGCGGAATCCATGCTTCTCTGGCGCTTCCATCACCTGTTTGGTGGCATACAACCGGTAGACGTAACGGGCGGTCTCATCATTGAGCATCAAATCCCAATACGCTTCACCGTGTTGCTCCTCCAGCCGGCGGCTGACCCCGGACATGCCCATGTTGTAACTGGCCGCCGCCAGCAGCCAATCGCCATACCGGTTGTGCGCTTCGCGGAGATAGGCGCACGCCGCACGGGTGGCTTTCTCCACGTGGTAACGCTCGTCCACATCGCGGTCGACACGCAGGCCAAATTCCTCCGCGGCCGGCTCCATGAATTGCCAGAATCCGCGGGCATCCGACGGCGACACGGCATTGGCGAGGCCCGATTCGATGACCGACAAGTATTTGAAGTCGATCGGAATCCCTGAGTCCACAAGGATGGGCTCCATCAAGGGAAACCAACGGCCCGACCGCTTGAGGGTGAGCAGGCTGCTGCTGTGCCGGAACGTGCCGATGAGCAGCTCTTTCTCCATCCGCTCCCGCACGCCAATGCGCTCGAGGGGAAGTGGCGTACCGGCAAAGTCGAGGCCCGGCTGAATGCGGGGTGGCATCACATGCTGCGGAATCGAATCCAAGATGCTCCGCTCCGGCTGGCCATTCGCCCTTTCTTGGCTTCCGCTGGATGCCAACGCCAAGGCCACCAGGCCCAAGGCGGCGATGCTCAAGACCGGAAAAATGCGCCCCTTCATGCGAACGGGGATTCGAAGGTTGCGAAGGCGCCGGCCCGCTCGTCCTTTGGCGACAGCAGCGGTGAGGCAATGCCCCAGTCGATGCCGAGCTCGGGGTCATCCCACCGCAGGGCACGCTCGTGATTCGGGCTGTACACCTCCGTGCATTTGTAGCAGAAAATGGTGTCGGGCTCAAGCGTCAAAAAACCGTGCGCAAAGCCTGGCGGCACCCAGAACTGCCACCGGTTCTCGCCGGACAACAACACCTTTTGATGCTGCCCATAGGTGGCGCTTCCCTTCCTGAGGTCCACCGCCACGTCCAATGCCGCCCCCCGGACCACACGGACGAGCTTGCCTTGCGCCCGGTCGGGAGTTTGGAAGTGCAGCCCCCTCAGAACGCCGGCACCCGACACGGATTCATTGTCTTGAACAAACGACACGGCCTGCCCGAGCGCCGCCTCCAAATGGGCCGAGCGCCACGTTTCGGAGAAATGTCCCCGATCGTCGCCGAACTGGCGGGGCCGGATCATCATCGGCCCTTCGATCGGGCCGCGCTGGATTTCCAAAGGATGGTCCATGGATCAATTGTTGCCCCCGACGATGCTGACCAGGGCGATGAAGGAACTGATGGTGGTCAGCAGCGACAAGATGGGCGAGACATCTGCGAGCACTTCACTGGCCAATTGCGGCAGCGGCTCGACATAGATGATGTCCCCCGCCTGCACGGTGGTGTTGGCGTACTGCAGGCCGTCGATGGTGGACAGGTCGAATTGGTGGATGGTCTGCCCCTGTTCTCCCCTGCGGATGAGCTTGACCTTTCTCGCATCGCCCCGGGCGCGGATGCCCCCGCTGAGGGCCAACACTTCGAGCAGGCTCGTATTGGGGTTGGTCAAAGGGATGACAGACGCCACGCCCGCCTCTCCGGGAAAGATGAGCACCCGTTGGTTGGTGACCTCAATCAGGGCGAGCGGGTCGATGTAATTGGCGCTGTAAAGCGACTCCAGCTTCGTTTCGGCCTCGTCGATGTTGAGCCCCATCAAGTCCACAGGGCCGAGTTCCGGCAACTCCACGGTGCCGTCGGGACGCACTTCGTAGACAAACCGGTTGTTCTGGTTCATCGCTTGAAGGTTGCCGCCCTGACCGCTGCTGACGCCATTGACGCCGCCTGCCGTGGTGCCCGCCGTCATGGACAACAGCCGCTCTCCTTTGTTGGAGTAGAGCTGGAAGCTGATCAAATCGTTGGGCGCAATCCGGTAGTTGACATCGCTGATGGGGTTGAAGGGGTCAAAGGCAAAGTCGGCAGGCGTGCGGAACATGATGTTGCGGTTGATGGTGCAACCGGTTCCGAGCACGACGAGCAACAAGGCCAACAGGGGCCAACGGTGGGACGCGATGCGGGGCATGATTCAAAAATAAAGGGTGTCCTGCGCCAAGTTGGTGCGTGGCGTTCAGGGTTGTCCAAGTATTTTCGACCATCCATGTCCCTTGCGTCTGACCTTCTCCAACATGGCAGCACCCGGTTGCGCGCTGTCGAGCAGCACGACGTGGACCGCATGGCCCAGTGGGAAAACGACCCTGCCCATTGGTACGTGACCGGGACGACCGCCCCCTACTCCAGACAAGCCCTCGAGGCCTTGTGCGCCGGGCACCAGGACCTCTACACTGCGGGGCAACTCCGATGGATGATCGAGGACGACCAGCAGACCGTGGGCGCATTGGACCTCTACGATTTCCGGGCGCGCGACCAACGCGCGGGCATGGGCATCCTGGTCCAGCCGGACGCCCGTGGGCGCGGCATTGCTGGCCGTGCGCTGTCCATTGCTGTCCGGCATGCCCGCGAAGCCCTGCTCCTCCGTTCTGTTCACGCTGAAATCCACGCCGACCACACCGGCAGCCTCTCCCTGTTTGAGGGCGCGGGCTTTCAACAGGTGGGGCGCTACGCCGACTGGACCCGCACGAAGAGCGGGTGGAAAGACGTTGTTCTGTTGCAATGCCTGCTCGACGCATGAAGAAGCGCTTCACGACCCTGCTCATTTTGGCCGCACTCGGATTGGCCGCTGGCGGTTTCGTGGTGGGCACCGGCTTGTCCGCGAACAGCGTGTCCCAGGAGGGCCGGTTCATCGTGGAACCCGGGCTCCCCGTCGACAGCGTCCTGCAGCAATTGAAGGACGAAGGCCGCATCCAGAATGTCCGCTCCTTGGCCCGCTATCTCTCTTGGCGGGGCTGGACCGAGGACGGCACCCTGAGGGCCGGCCGTTATTTGATTCCGGAGGGACTCGACAACCGGTCGCTGGCGCGTCTGCTGATGTCTGGCGCCCGAGAAGCGGTACAAGTCCGGTTCACCGGCGGACGGACGGTGGCCGATGTTGCAAAAGCAGTGGCTCCTTCGATGGCCTTTGATGCCGACGAGCTGTCACAGGCCATGCAGGACCCGCTCCTCGCCGCCCGCCATGGCACCGATGTCGAAGCCCTGCGCACCCGGTTCATCCCCAACACCTACGAAGTGTGGCAGGACTTGTCGGCCGCGGACTTTGTCGGCCGCATGGTCCAGGAGTGGGGGCGGTGGTGGAATGACGACCGGCGCGCAAAGGCGGAACGCATTGGGCTGACCCCGACCGAAGTGGGCATCCTCGCGTCCATCGTCAAAGCCGAAACCAGCAAAATGGACGAGGCCCCAACCGTGGCCGGTTTGTACCTGAACCGATTGGAACGCGGCATGCGCCTTCAGGCCGACCCCACACTGATCTTTGCCCTCGGCGACCCGAGCATCCGAAGGGTGCTCAACGTGCATCGGGAGATCGACAGCCCCTACAACACCTACCTGCACAAGGGATTGCCCCCCGGCCCCATCCATTTTCCCGAACCCGCCTACCTCGAGGCGGTCCTCAACGCCGAGGAGCACGGCTACATCTTCATGTGTGCCCGCGAGGACTTCAGCGGGTACCATGCGTTTGCGAAGACCAACCGCGAGCACGAGCGCAATGCGCGCCGCTACCGCAGGGCCCTCGATCAGCAGGGGGTGTACCGGTGATCGAACACAACGGCCTGCTGCGGTGTAATTTTGCAGGCCGATGAACCACCCGTCCTTCCCTTTCATTGTGCGTAGCGCGGGGGTCATCCTGTTCGCATTGCTGGCTTGTGCCCCCCAAGGAACGACCGCCCAAACGTGGCCGGAGGGACTCCCCAAAAAGCCAGAAGCCGAAGCCATCCGCGTGGAATTCGGATCCATTGAGATTGACGGCAAGCTGGACGATGCCGGCTGGGAGGCCATCGCGCCCGAGACGCAGTTCCGCGAATTGAGGCCGGTGCCCTTCGCCATGCCCAAGCAGGAGACGGAGGTCCGCTTCGCCTATGACGACCGGGCACTCTACGTCGGCGCCCGCATGTGGGACAGCGCGCCCGACAGCATTCTCCACCAGCTGATTCAGCGGGACGGCGATGGCAACACCGACGTCTTTGGCATCTGGTTCAATTGCTTCGACGACGGCGTCAACGGCGTGCGCTTCTCGGTCACCCCGGACGGCGTCCAATCGGACGAGCTCCTGTCCAACGACAATGCGGACGGCAGCTGGAACGCGGTGTGGCAGGCCGAATGCCGGATCGACGACCGCGGCTGGGTCGCGGAATTCGCGCTGCCTTGGTCGGTCTTCCGCTTCAACGACTCCGGCGATGCCCCGCAGAATTGGGGCATGAACTTCTACCGGTACATCCGCCGTTACCGGTCCGATTATGTCTGGCGCGCGATGGACCCCAACCAGGAGGGCCTGATGAACCAAGGCGGTGTGCTTGCGGGCATTCAGGGCATCACTCCGCCGCCCCGATTCAGCCTCTACCCCTATGCCAGCGCGTACTTCGACACCGAGGGCTCGGAATCGGTGACCCGCGTGAACGGCGGGCTCGATATGAAGGTGGGCATCGGCGACGCTTTTACGTTTGACATGACGCTGGTGCCGGACTTCGGCCAGGTCGTGGCCGACAACCTGGTGCTGAACCTGAGCCCGTACGAGGTCCGTTTCAATGAGAACCGGCAATTCTTCACCGAGGGCACCGAGCTGTTCAACAAGACCGGCACCTTCTACAGCCGGCGGGCCGGCGACGGGGAGCAGCTTCTCAATGCCTCCAAGGTGACGGGGCGGACGCAAGGCGGGACCGGCTTGGGTTTGCTCAATGCCGTGTCGCGGGATGACGACGGCTCCCTGACGGACTTCTCGGTGGCTGTGGTCGACCAGAACCTGCCCAACAATGGATATGTGTCGGTACAAAGCGGGCAGGTCATCCGGGGCGATGGACGCGCGGACGATTGGGTGGGGAGTGCCGCGTTTCAGGTGCGGGACTCCTTACAGCGTTGGTCCCTGAAAGGGCAAGGCGGACTGAACCGCCACTCAGAATCCATCGACGGTTCGGGAGAAGGGCACACATGGGGCATGGAATTGAGCCGCCTCAAGGGGCGCTTGCGTTGGTCTGTGGGGCATTATGTAGAGACGCCTGAATACGACCCGAATGCCGTCGGCTTCCTGCAGGCCCCCAATGCCGTTGCGGAATACGCCAACATCGAGTACCGCATCCAGTCCCCTTTCGAAGTGCTGGGCCTCGGGTTCAACCGGATGTCCTGGGAATTGGAGGTGAACCGGGAAATGCTCCACACCCCGCGCTCCTTCGTCAGCCAGACCTACGACCTCGAGTGGCGGCTGTTCCTGGCCAGCTTTGACTTCATCAAATTCGGGGCTACGGCGATGCCCTACGACGGCCGGGATTACTTCGCGCCCCGACTGGACGGTCGGTACTGGCAGGTGCCGAAATGGTGGTCCTGGGATGCCTTCATGAGCACGGACTACCGTCGCGAATTCGCCATCGACATCGGCACCTGGAACGCCGGTGGAGTCCTGTACCCGGATTGGAAGGAGCGCAACTTCCGCATCGAGCCCATCTGGCGGCCCAACGACCACCTCCGTGTCAGCCACGTTTACAGCCACCAGGACAAGTTCAACGAGCGCGGGTGGTCAGGCCTGGTCGACGAACTGCCGGGCGGCACGCCGTTGGAGGAGACCCGCAGCCTGTGGGCCAAGCGCAACAACTACTCGCGCACCCACGTCCTCAACGCCAGCTATGTCCTCGACAACCGGAAGGGCATCACCTTCCGCCTGCGCCATTACTGGAGCCGGGTGGAGAACGGCAGCTTCTACTGGCTGGAAGACGACGGACTGCTCGGCCCCACTGACGAGATCACCTTGACCGACGAGGGCACCTCGCCTTACGACATCAGCTACAACGCTTGGTCCATCGACTGCGTGTTCCGCTGGATTTTCGCGCCGGGCAGCGAATTGTCGGTGGTGTGGAAGAACCTGTTGGAGAGCCAAGGCGACCTGTTGCCCGACACGTATGCGGACAACCTCGAGGACGTTCTCCGAGTACCTCACCGGAACAGCTTCTCCTTCAAGGCCATCTACTTCCTTGATTACGCCGACCTCACCGGTCGCCGCTGACCTCCAGGCACCAGACTCAGAAGGTCACTTCAGGGGCCAGGTGAATTCCCGGTGCCCGAGGTTGCCGACTTCGTCGACGGCCCAGACCTTGACCTCCGCACCGTCCGTCAGGATGCCGTCCCCGACCGGGTGGACGAGTTCCCCCTTTTCCCAGCCGAAGCGCATCCACCGCCCGTTGCAGCGGCCCTCCCACCGGTCGATGCCGGAGAGGTCATCCTCGATGGTGAGCCGGAGCGCGCCTTCAACAAGGCGGGGCGACCCCAGCACAGGAGCAACGCTGTCCAATCGAACTTCAAACGCACCGAACTGCTTGACCTTGGCGCCGATCATGCCACCGCGCTCATCGGCCACCCACGTGCCGTCCACCTCGCCGTCCTCGTCGATGCCGCACAGCACCATGGGCTCTCCCGTTCCTGTCCACGCTTCGGGGACTGGCACCGTAATCTGGTAGGCCGACCGCGTCAGCCTCGCTTCTGACACCACCGAAAATGTGCCGGAAGAATCGTCCACCAGCGCGATGGCCGCATCCCCGTACAAGGCCCCCGGTGGCAACTCGACGCCCATGCGTCCCTCGGTCAGCCGGTGCCGGCGTCTGTGGTCGAGCAAGGTGGATTTCCCTGTGTCAGCGGTCAGGCGGAGGCTGTCGCCGATCAGCTGAACTTCTGCTGTGGACACATTGCCCGGCAAGTCCATGACGACGACCCGGAGGCGGGCCGTGTCCCCCGGCGCCACCTCCAGCGGCGTCATGTCCCCCGTTTTCTGGTAGATGTCGAGCCGATTCCCGGGCAGCCGATGCAGCCGGTGGACGCGGGTCCGCCGGTCCTGCCAAGCGGCGATGTCGATGTGGGCCGAGACGTCCTTGTTGGTCGAGAAATCCAGCGTGTCCATCCGGTGGCGGTGGATCAGGCTGTCGTCGAGGAACACGTCGATGCCGTGGGGGCCATGGGTGAACCGCTCTCCGTCGAGCCGGTCGAATGCCTCCACGCCGAGGTGGAATGGCCCCGCCACCCGAACGGACTCCCCGTAGGCCGGGCTCCAGCGGAACCGTTCCCTCGCCCCCTCAATTTCACAGTCGCCCGCGGGCAGGACCCAGACCCCGCGGAATTCTGGGGGAACGTCATCTTCCGTCACCCCCTCCCCAACCAATGTCCAGCGCAACGGGTTGATGGGCCACTGCGTGCGTTGGTCCCGCACCTCGAAATGCAAGTGAGGCCCGAAACTCCGGCCTGAATTGCCGCTCCATCCAATCGTGTCGCCCGCCTCGAAGCCAAACGTCTCCCCCAGCGGGCCATCAAACGCCCAGGACTCGGCGGCATACTGCGTTGTCTGCAGCCACCCTTCAATGTCGGGATGGAACCGGGACAGGTGCGCATACACCGTCGTCAGCCCCCTTCCGTCGAGGTAAAGCGCCAAGCCATAACCTGAATCGGACACCTTGACACGGCTGATGCGGCCGGTCTGGGCCGCAAGGACAGGCACCCCTTCCACCCCGCCGGTTCGGATGTCCATGCCGGTGTGGAAATGGCCGGACCGGATTTCCCCGAAGTTGCCACTGAACCTCAGGGGAATGGACAAGGGAGAATGCAGCGTGTCCTGAGAAAACAGGCCTCCGCTGCCCCACACGAAGAGCCCCATCAGGGCCATGGTCCGCCCCCACTTTTCCGTCATACCGAATCGCATGTTCGCAAATTACCCCCGCCGGGCAGTGGCCCGGTCTCTGAGGTGTAAATTTGAGAACGTGGAAACGCAACAGCCTTCGGACCTGGCCCTCTTGGGCGACATGTTGACGGACATCCGCCAGCGCGCGGCCGCTTTGCTCGCCGAGCGTCAACGGCTTCAAGCTGTCCATCAGCAAATGAAGGAGGACATCAACACCCTCCAGCACCAACTCACAGAACAGCGCCTTGAAATTGAAGAGCGCGACATGCGGTTGGAAGGCCTCGAGGCCAAAGTGGCTGAGCAACAATCCGAGCTGGCCGCATTGCGTTCCACCCCTGAACCCCAACCCCACCCTGTCCCTTCCGCCGACCCCATTGTTGGCGAACGCATCCGCGCATTGGTTGAAGAAATCGATGCCTGCATCGCCCTCATGCCGCACACCCGCGACATGGTTGCGACCGAATTGCTCTCCGCATGAACGAGTCCTCCATTCAAGTCACGATCGCCGGTCGAACCTATCCGCTCACAGTGGCAGATGGAGAAGCGGCGCGCGTGCGGGAGGCAGCAGGCCGAATTGACGAACTGGTGCAGCGTTTCCAGCGCGACTACGGCGTCTCTGACCGCCAGGACCTCATGGCCATGGCGGCCTTGCAGCTCCTGAGCGAACCGACGACCAGCGCGTCGCCGGCCGCCGAGCCCGAAAGCTCCATCATCCCCCAGTCCATTTTTGACGACCTGGAGGAGGTGCGCTCTTTGTTGGCCCAAGCCGGTGTTGCACCAGAGGGAACAGGGGACAGCACCCCCTGACTCCATGGAAACCACCCTTCCCTATCTCATCGGCGCCATCGCCGGGCTCGTCCTCGGAGGCGGCATCGCCTATGCCATTCTCAATGGCGTCCTGAAAGGCAAAGCCTCCTCCATCATCAAGGAAGCCGAGCAAAAGGGCGAAAACATCAAGGAGAAAAAAATCCTTCAGGCCAAGGAGAAGTTTCTCAAGCTCAAAGAAGAACACAGCAAGGAGATCAAGTCCCGCAACGCCAAAGTTCAAAGCCTCGAGGACAAACTGAAGAGCACGGAGCGCAACCTCAAGCGCGATCAACAGCAGTTACAAGACCGGCGCAAGCGGCTCGAACGGGACGAGGACACCCTCAAATCGCGCCTGACCGCCAACGAAGCCAAGCAAAAAGAACTGGAGAAAGCCCAAGGGGAAGCCGCCAAGCTGCTGTCGCAAGCGGCGGGCATGTCCGTGGAGGACGCCAAGAAGCAGCTGAAGTCCCAAATCCTCGACGACGCCCGGGCCATGGCGGCCCGTGAAGTGCAAGACATCCTCGACGACGCCCGGGGCAAAGCCAACCAGGACGCCAAGAAAATCGTCATTCAGACCATCCAACGGGTGGCCACCGAGCACGCCGTTGAGAACAGCGTCTCCGTCTTCAACATCGCCAGTGACGATGTCAAAGGCCGCATCATCGGCCGCGAAGGCCGCAACATCCGCGCATTGGAGGCCGCAACCGGGGTCGAGTTCATTGTGGACGACACCCCTGAAGCCATCATCCTGAGCTGCTTCGACCCTGTCCGCCGCGAGATTGCCCGACTCAGCCTGCACAAGTTGGTCAGCGATGGCCGCATTCACCCGGCGCGGATTGAAGAGGTCGTGGCCAAGACCACCAAGAAAATCGAGGAAGAAATTCTCCAAGTCGGCAAACGCACCGTCATTGACCTGGGCATTCCCAACATGGCCAACGCCTTGGTCCGCATGGTCGGCCGCATGAAGTACCGGTCGAGCTACGGCCAGAACCTGTTGCAGCACAGCCGCGAAGTGGCCAACCTCTGTGCCACCATGGCCGCAGAACTCGGGCTCGACACCAAAGCCGCCAAGCGCGCTGGATTGCTCCACGACATCGGCAAGGTCAGCGATGAAGAGAGCGAGTTGCCGCACGCCATCCTGGGCATGAAGCTCGCCGAAAAGGCCGGTGAGCGTCCGGATGTCCTCAACGCCATCGGTGCGCACCACGATGAGATTGAAATGACCTCGCTCATCTCCCCCATTGTCCAAGTGTGCGACGCCATTTCCGGAGCGCGCCCCGGAGCCCGCCGCGAGGTGGTCGAGAGCTACATCCAGCGCCTCAAGGACCTCGAAGGCATCGCCCTGGAACAGCCCGGCGTCACCCAGAGCTACGCCATTCAAGCGGGCCGGGAATTGCGCGTGATGGTCGAAAGCGACCAAGTCAATGACGAGATGGCCGAGCAAATCAGCTTCAACATCTCCCAGCGCATCATGAACGAGATGACCTATCCAGGACAGGTCAAGGTCACGGTGATCCGCGAGACCCGGGCTGTGAGCGTCGCCAAATGAGCCAGGGCCGGGGCGGCAATTTCTCGAACTCCGTCCAATGGCAGACCCTGAATGTCGGGGTCCAGATCCTCATCCAGCTCGGCTTCATCCGGGTGCTGGGGGAATACCTCTCAGAGGATGAATGGGGACTCTTGGGACTGGTGCTCAGCTGTGCAGGTCTCGTCGAAATCTTCGCCCAACTCGGTGTGGGCCCTTCCCTCGTCCAGCGTCAGGACCTGTCCCGACCGCAAGTCTCCTCCGCCTTCTGGTTCTCGATGGCCATGGGCGGGGTCTTCGCATTGGGCTTCGGTCTGGGCGCGCCCCATGTGGCCGGTTGGTTCAAGCGGCCGGACATGGCGCCTGTGCTGCAGTGGGCCGCTTTGAGTTTTCTGCTGGCCGCCTTTGCGTTGGTTCCCCGTTCGTTGCTCATCCGCCGAATGGACTTTCGCAGCCTCTTTTGGTCTTCCCTTGTCGCGATGGTCCTCGCCAACGGCATCTTCGGCATCTGGGCCGCCACGGCAGGCTGGGGTGTGTATGCCTACATCGGCGCCCTGCTCTTGCAAAATGGGCTGCTGGGCCTGCAATTCTGGTGGCGGTCCAAGCTGACCGTGTCGTGGACACCGCACCTCCGAGCGGCCAAGGGACTGTTGCGGTACGGGGCGAGCAGCACCGTGTTCAACTTCCTCAATTATGCCGCCACCAAGCTCGACTTGCTCGTCCTCGGGCGCTTGCTGCCAGAGGCCCGAACCCCTGAGCAGGGACTGTACGACCGAAGCGTTTACCTGATGAACACGCCGGTCACCGTGTTGGGCAAGTTGTCGGACAGCGTGTTGTTCAGTGGAATGAGCCAAGTCCAGGACGAACAGGACCGCCTGCGGCGCATCTTCTTCGGCGGCACCTATGTGGTGACCCTCCTCGTGATCCCGGGCATCGTCGTGCTCGAGGTCTTCATGGCGGACATTGTTCGGATCCTGGTGTCGGCCAAGATGCTGGCCATTGTGCCCATCGCCCGGGTGCTCGTGCTCGCCATCCTGTTCCGCAGCTGGGTCAAGGTGTGCGACGCCGTGGTGCGGGCCGTGGACGCCATTCTGCCGGCATCCTGGATCAAGGCGGGCTTCTGCCTCCTCGTCACAGGCGCAGCGTGGCTGGGTTTCCGGCATGGCCTCGAAGCCATGGCCATGGGAATGGTGGTGGCCACGACGATACAAGCCCTGGCTCTGTTGGTCCTGACGCAAAGGCGCATCGCCTTTTCACCCGCCCAATTCCTCCGCATGACGCGCCCGGGCATCGCCGCTGGCATCGCCGCCTTCCTCGGCGCCGTACCGGCATTCTGGATTCCCGCACCGCTCGGCTGGGGCGTCCATTTCATGGCCGGCATCGCTGGCGTGCTCGGCGCATTGACGCTGCTCGCGTGGTTCCGACCCCAGTGGCTGAGCGCTGGCCCATACAATCTGCTGGGCCAGCTGGCCACCCGATCCGGATCGGCCGCATTGCGCCGCCGATGGACCTCGGACCCACACCCGGACGAGACCCCCTAATTTCGCGGCCCCATGGCCGTCCAGCACTCCCATTTCATGTCGCGCCGCGCCGCCCTGCTCCTCGGGCTGTGGCTGTCCTGCGCAGCCCTGCTGGCCCAAGACACCGTCTGGGTGCGCGGGGCAATCACCCCCGGCCCGGACAGCCTCGCCATCTCCGTGGAGTGGCGGACGGGGGGACAATCGCCCGCTTCCCGCCTCGACTCCATGTGGATGCCCGTGGATCGCATGCAGCCCCTCCTGTGCTGGGGCCAAGGTGACTTGGGACGGGCGCAATTGGAAGCGGCCTGGCCGCGGTTCGCCGACAGTGTGTACGTGACCCTCTTTCCGGACAGCGCAGGGCTGACCCTCACACTGGGTGCGGACACCCTGTTGCAGGCTTGGTCCCCTGCCCATGAGGGTTGCTTTCCCGCCACGTCCAAGGCGGTGTTGACGGCCTGGTTGGACGAACAAGCCGCCATTCCCTTTGAGCGGCAGCGCCACGATGCGGCCATGGCCTGGTTGAAGGGCCATTGTTTGACCGTGGGCGACTTGGGCCGATTGCTCGACTCCTTTGACGACGAATCACGCCGCCTCTCTTTGATCCAGCAAGCCAGCGTTGTGCGCCCCGCCGAGCTGAACGCTTTGTCCAACCGGTTCTTTTCCGCCCACTACAAGTCGGCGTTTCAGAGGTGGTTGCCCGAAGAAAATTGACCGCAAATTCACCGGTGTACAACGTGGGGGAAACTCCAATGGCGCGAATTTGAAACCGAATCGGGGTCGCGTTGTTTTGACCTTGGAAACGCGCACCGAACCTCACCCATTTCACCATGCACAATTTCTCTGCCGGCCCTTGCATTCTCCCCCCTTCGGTCATGCAACAGGCCTCCGACGCTGTCCGAGAACTCGACGGATCTGGCCTCAGCCTGATTGAAATCTCCCACAGAAGCAAGGCCTTTGTGGAGGTCATGGAAGAAGCCCGGGCGTTGGTGCGCTCGGAGTTGAAGCTTCCAGACCACTACGAAGTGCTCTTCTTGCAGGGCGGTGCAAGCCTCGGATTCCTCACCACGGCGATGAACTTCACGCCAGCGGGGAGCAGCATGGACTATGCCGTGACCGGAACCTGGGCCAAGAAAGCCTTGAAGGAGGCCCAGAAAATGGGCGCTGCCCAAGCCATTACGTCCAGCGAAGACACGGGCTTTGACCGCATCCCCGACCTCCCGGCCACCAGCAGTGCCGGGGCCGTCCACATCACCACCAACAACACCATCTTCGGCACCCAATACGCCGGGGACCCCTCCATCGACACTTCCATGGTGGCCGACATGAGCTCGGACATCTTCTCCCGGCCCGTGGACATCGAAAAGTATGCCTGCATCTACGCCGGTGCCCAGAAGAACATGGGGCCCGCCGGAACGGTGCTGTACATCTATGACAAGAACAAGGCAGGACAGCACGGCAAGGACCTTCCGAGTTACCTCGACCTGGCGGTCCACGCCGACAAGGACAGCATGTTCAATACCCCACCGGTCTTCGCGGTCTTCACGAGCATGCTCACCCTGCGCTGGCTCAAATCCGAGGGCGGTGTGGCCGAAATGCAGAAACGCAATGCCGCCAAGGCTGCGCTGATTTATGGGGAAATCGACCGCAACCCGCTGTTCAATGGGTTCGCTCAATCCGGTTCCCGCAGTGTGATGAACGCGACCTTTACAGCAGCGGATGACGCCCACACCCCCCTCTTCCTCGCGGCGTGTGCCGAGGCCAACATCAACGGCATCAAAGGCCACCGCTCCGTCGGCGGTTTCCGCGCCTCGATGTACAATGCACTGCCCCTCTCCAGCGTGCAAGTCCTGGTCGACGTGATGCAGGAGTTTGAGCGCACCCACGGCTGACCCCCACATTCCCTTTTGACATGAAAGTCCTCGCCAACGACGGCATTTCCGCCAACGCCAAAGCTGCCCTGGAGGCAGAAGGCATCACCGTCTCCACCGATCACGTGGAGCAGGCCGACCTCATCGACACCCTCAACCGCGAAGGCTATGCGGGCATCCTCGTGCGCAGTGCCACCAAAGTCCGCCAAGACCTCATCGACGCCTGTCCGGACCTCCGGTTCATCGGCCGCGGAGGGGTTGGCATGGACAACATCGACGTCGACTACGCCCGCGCCCAAGGCAAGGTGGTGTTCAACACGCCCGCAGCCAGCTCTCAAAGTGTGGCCGAGCTGGTGATGGCGCACCTGTTTGCCATGGCCCGCTCCCTGCACCGCAGCTACCCGGCCATGCCGGAGCGGGGCGCGGAGGATTTCAAAACGCTTAAAAAGGCCTACGCCAAGGGCATCGAGTTGCGGGGCAAAACACTCGGCATCGTGGGATTCGGCCGCATTGGCACGTCTGTGGCCGAATACGCCCTCGGTTGTGGCATGAACGTGCTGGGGGTGGATTTCCAGGGCACCTCACGCACCGTCCACGTGAAAATTCCCATGGGCGGATCCAACGTTCAGGAGGTCGCCGTGGAGATTCCACTGGTCCCCATGGACGAGATGCTCGCCAAGGCGGACGCCGTGACCTTCCACGTGCCTGCGCAGGCGGATGGTTCTCCCGTGCTCGACGCGGCCGGCATTGCATCCATGAAGCCCGGCGCGATGCTCGTGAACACCGCCCGCGGCGGGACTGTGGACGAAGCTGCGGTCAGCGACGCCTTGGCTTCCGGCCACCTCCGCGCTGCCGCCCTCGACGTCTTCGTCGGCGAGCCCAAGCCCGACCCTGCGCTGCTTCGGGTGGATGGCCTGGCGCTCACGCCGCACATCGGCGCGGCCACCCTCGAGGCGCAAGACCGGATTGGGGATGAGCTCGTCGAGCGCATTCTGGAATTGCGTTAATTCGGACACCCCACCGGACCACCGGTGCGGCGCTGCGTTCAATGACCACGAAGCCCGCCCTCATACACCCTTTTGCGGGGGTCCTGCCGCCGGCTGACAAGGCCCACCTTGTCGCCACGCGCAGTTACCTCACCTATTCCGACGGTGAACTTCGGGACAAGCTGTCCCGAAACCCGTTCAGCTACATGCATGTCATTCACCCGCACGGCACGCCGCTGCCGACGGGGTCGGACATGGCGCCCATCCGCGCGGCATTCGTCGACTTTGAAGACAAGGGATGGCTCGTTCGGGACGACTGCCCGCATTTCTATCTGCTCCGACAGGAGAGTGCTTTCGGCACCATCCATGGCATCATTGCCCTCGTCGACACATCGGCAGCGGATGACGGCCAGGTCAAGGTCCATGAAGCCACATTGGCCAACCGGGAGGCGCTGTTTGCACGCTACCTCGAGCAAGTCGGTCTGAATGCGGAACCCACTTTGCTGGCGCACCCCCCACACCCTGGGCTGAATGCGGCCTGTACCGCATGCATGGCGCAGCGCCCCGACCTGGACTTCACCACGACCGATGCGGTGCGGCACACCTTGTGGAAGGTGCCCGCCGATCAAGGTGGCCTGTCTCCGCTGTTGGCCGAAGTCTCGGTGTTGTACATCGCCGATGGCCACCACCGCGTGGCGTCCAGCCAACGGCTCGCCCAGTCCCACCCCGGCCACGCAGGTGCCCAACGCTTCATGGCCTTGATTGTCGATGGAGACCAACTGCAGTTTCGAGGTTACCACCGCCGACTCGTCAGGCCGGCGACACCAGACAGCTGGACGCGTGGCGTCGCGGCGATGGAAGCCCTGAATGAAGTGTCTGTCTTGGACGCGAATGGCACCGTCCCAGAAGGGCACGTGGAACTGACCCTTTCTGGAGCCGCCACCCGCCGGCTCGCTGTGGACCTGTCCAGAGTTGACTTGACCCTGCCGGAGTGGCTTCAGCACAGGGTCTTGAGCCCGATTTTTGGAATCCATCACCCGCGAACAGATCGCCGCTTGAAATGCCTCACGGATGCGGAACACGCCGACTCCCCTGTGGCCCCAAACGAACTCGCATTCGTGCTGCCTCCGCTGGATTTCGCCTCCCTGTCCCAAGCTGCAGATCAGGGACGGATCATGCCCCCCAAGAGCACCTGGATTGCCCCAAAGTTGCGCAGTGGACTTGTCTTGTATGATTTCGGTTCTGTGACCTAAACTTTGCCCCATGGGCGCCATTACCGAGGCTTGGGCAAAAACCCGAGCGCAAGTACCTGAGCACGTCACTTTGGTGGCGGTGAGCAAGACCAAACCAGTGGAAGCCGTTCAAGAGGCGTACGCGGCCGGCGCGCGGTCCTTTGGTGAGAACCGGGTGCAGGAATTGGTGACCAAGCACGAGGCACTGACCGCGCCCGACGCCCCGCACAAAGCGGACCACCTCGACCTGCATTGGCATCAGATTGGGACGCTGCAACGCAACAAAGTCAAGTACATCGCTCCTTTCGTCAACCTCATCCACGCCGTGGATCAACCCGCCTTGCTCACGGAAATCGACAAGCGCGCTGCATCCCATGGACGTCGCATCCGGGTGCTCCTTCAGCTGCACATCGCCTCGGAACAAAGCAAGTTTGGCCTAGACCAGGCCGAGCTGGAGTCGTTGGTGAACAGCCTCGATCAGGGCGAATACCCCAACGTGGAGGTCGCCGGACTGATGGGCATGGCGACCTTCACCGACGACACGCGTCAGGTTGGCCGTGAATTCGCCGGATTGCGCACCCTGTTTGAGCAGCACGGCGCAGCCCGCGGGTGGGACACCTTGTCCATGGGCATGAGTGGCGACTGGAAAATCGCCGTGGAAGAAGGCAGTACGATGGTCCGCATCGGGAGTGCCATTTTCGGAGCCCGATGACCCCCAAGCTGGCCCCATACGAACCGTGGTTCAAGGCCTGGCTGGTGCTGGCGCCGATGGTCGCATACGGATCGCACTTCATCATCTTCAACGCCCGACTTCGCCTGGCACAGCTGGCCAAGGACAGCATGGACGTGGCGGAACCCGAAGGCACGCTGGGCTATGCCGCCGCCTGTACTGTGGCGTTCACCGTCCTCATGGTGGTCATTGCACGGCTGTGGATCCGCGCCACCCCCTCAGAAGACACCCAAGGCAAGGCCCATTGACTCCTGCACTGACAGGGTCAAACCGCCAGTTTTGTCATCTTTCCTTTCAAGGCTTCTCGGCTCATTGAAAACCGGAACGTATCCTGTTCAGGCTCCACACCCAGTGCCATCTGGGCCAGCATGCGGCCCACGAGCGGTCCAAATTTGAACCCATGGCCACTGAATCCCGCCCCAAGAACAAAGCCTTCTGGCGTGCGGTCTAGAATGAAGTCCCGGTCGGCAGTTCCGCTGTAGAAGCAAACATGCTCCCATGCAACAGGTGCCGATGACAACGCTGGAAGATGAGCCGATAGAAACTCACGCGCCTGCGCTCTGAACTCGGCACTGACCTTGCGGTCGTCACCATCTGGATGACCCCGTCGACCTGGATGGTGATTGGCCACTTTGATGCGGCGGTCTCGGACGGTTGGAATGGCATAAAACCCACTGCCCAAATTGCTGAATACAGGAAGTCGATCAAGACGGTCACCAAGGGCAGATGCGTCAAAGTAGACCAATTCTTGCCGGGTCACCTCCATGGGTACATCGACCCATCTTTTGGTCCATGCCCCAGCTGTGAGGACCACCTGATCAAAGGTGGACCAACCTTTGCCACAACGCACGGCATCAGGTTTGACCTCCAGGGCTTCACCTCTGCTCTGAAGACCGCGACTGTTCAGCCAGGTGGACAACCCCGACAGAACGACACCTGGATCAAGCACACCGCCCATGCGATCCACAGTGGCTTGCTGGGCCATGAATCCCGGCCACTCTTGCGTCACCAAGCTCTGATCGAGCCGATCTGCCTGCAACCCCATGTTTCGCATGGTCCGCCAACTGTCAAAAGCATGACGGTCATTGAACTGCTCCACCAACAGCTTGCCGGTTCCATGCAACAATGGACGGCCGAATTCAACCGACCACTCAGACCAAAGTTGACGGGCCCTGACGGCCATGGCCACCAGTTGCTCGTCGGTCCCATAATGAACGCGAAAACTGCGTCCCGTGTCCACCGACGCTCCTGGCCCCGTGCCCATGGAATGCGGGTCATATAGGGTGACTTGGGCATCAGCCAAAATGAGATTCGCGGCAGTGAATCCCCCCATCACACCTCCGCCCACAACAGCGACTCGGCGGGGTTTCCCCATGGGTTGGCCTCGATGTATGAGAGGAGGATGACTGGTCATGATGACGTGTGTTTGCGCTGGACAGACTGGACGGCGGCCAGCTCAGAACCCAAAAATTCTGCGATGGCACGCATGCCTTGACGCTCATTGCCCAAGCCCGCTTCTGCTTCCGCGTTGTAGTTCGTATTGATGTTCACATCATAGAAATGCAGGCGACCCGCAGCATCCGGTGCGGCCTCCATGGCCGCTACCTCCATGCCGGACTCAGAAAGAAATGCCAGGCACCGATCCAAGACCTCCGGGTTGTGCGATTGGAGAATTTCAAACTTGGCCCGTCCATCGGCTGGACAAAAGGCGCTGCCTACCTGACAGGCGTCCGAAGGACAGAGATCGAATCCATCACTGGCATCGATGCTGACCGTGTAGTAATGCCGTCCCCCAATGAATTCGAGTCTCAAAACGCGACCATTTGCTGGCTTGACGTATTCCTGCAACACCACAGTCCCATCCAGGGTATACGCCTCGAAAGAGGCTGCCACAGCTTCGACATCCGATGGTTGCCGCACGAGGGTCACACCTGTGCCTTTTCCGCCCCGGTTGGGTTTCACGATGAACGGGCGGTCCCAGCGAGACGCCGCTCTCCGGAAGGCATCGGGACCCGTTGCCGCCACAGTGCGCGGTGCAAAAAGACCATGGTCCCGCAAGGCAATCACCTGTTCGACCTTGCTGACCTCGAAGGCCGTGGCGCGCCGGTTGTTGATCACCCTTCGGCCATGCGCCTCCAACCAAGCCATGACGCCTCGGGTAGCCTCCCATGCAAAACGGTGGTCGCGGGTATGGCTGCTGGCACTCATGCGATTGTAAAAAACCCCCTCGGGAGGAAGGGCAGACAGGTCCAATTCCACCTCGTCGATGAACCATTCACGATGGGGCAAGCCGAGCCGTTCAAGCTGAGCAATCAAAGGCTCTACCCACACCCTGTTCTCATGGAGAATGTGGATGACGGGACCTTCATGTAGAGAGGAGGACAACGGATACAGTGGAGAAATCATGGTCAAATGAGTGTGCAGAAAACAAAAAGCCCGGCTCAGGGCCGGGCGCAGTACAATCAGTGGGAAGCTT
>CBFHWV010000006.1:24996-31308 GCA_965659565.1 uncultured Flavobacteriales bacterium | reverse complement strand
GAAATCATGGTCAAATGAGTGTGCAGAAAACAAAAAGCCCGGCTCAGGGCCGGGCGCAGTACAATCAGTGGGAAGCTATCAATAGAATCAGCCAGCATGAGGGTACCGTGCCCGAGGAGTCGGACAACAGAAACAGCAACATGCCATGTTCATTTTCATACCACTAAGGTAGGGATTAATTCGGATATAACAACTTCCTGTCTATTCAATATGGATCTACGTCTACTATGACACGAATCGGCTTGTAGTCGGACACGGCATGGAAAGCCGCGATGTCTTCCTGCAGGGCCACTTTCGCCGCCTTCAAATCCGCTTCCCTTTCCAGCTTCAACAAGATGTGCCGGTGGTATGTGTCATGAATGCGCGCGATGGTCGGTTCCTCGGGTCCAACGACGCGCCCTCCAAAACGGCTGCGCAACCGACCGGCCAACGCTGCAGCCCCCTGGCGCACCCGATGGGGATCGCGGTGCCGCAAGACCAACCGAATGAGGCGCACCACAGGGGGATACTGAAACTCTCGCCGCTCCTGCAATTCGGCCTTGGCCATGGTGATGGCGTCGTGTCGAATGACGTGGTCAAAGACCCAGTGTTCCGGATCGAACGTCTGGATCAAGACCCGCCCTTGCTCGCTGCGCCGGCCTGCGCGGCCAGCGACCTGGGTCAACAGCTGGAATGTCCTCTCCAGCGCCCTGAAGTCCGGAAAGTGCAGCATGCGGTCCGCCTGGAGGATGCCGACCATGCCGACCCGTTCAAAATCCAACCCCTTTGTCACCATTTGCGTGCCCACCAGGACCTGAACCTCCCCCGTCTCGAAGGACCGAATGATGCGCTCGTGGCCGGTTCGACTCCGGGTGGTATCCAAGTCCATCCGCGCCGTTTTGACGCCTGAAAAATGGGCGGTGATGTCCTCTTCGATGCGCTCCGTTCCAAGCCCTTTGGCCTGGACCTCCTGACTCCCGCACCTCGGACAGGTCGCCGGCTCACTCTCCCGGTAGCCACAGTAATGGCAATGCAGGTCCTTCAGGAATTTGTGATACGTCAAGGACACATCGCAGCGCGCACACTCTGGGACCCACCCGCATGTGCGACACTGCGTAACGGGCGCATATCCTCGGCGATTCTGAAACAAGATCACCTGCTTTCCGGCCTCGAGCGTCTCCCCCATGACCTCCAGCAACCTGCGGCTGAAATGCCCCTCCATGTTCCGCTGTTTGTGGGCCTTGCGGAGGTCCACCAATTCGATGTCCGGCAAAGACGTGCCACCGAACCGCTCCGTCAAGGCCACATGGGCAGCCCGGCCCTCTTGAACCGCCCAGCGCGCCTCCAATGACGGCGTGGCCGACCCCAGCAAGACGGGAGCATCGTGAATGCGCCCCAGCAGTGTCGCCGCATCGCGCGCTTGATATCGCGGCGCGGGATCTTGCTGCTTGTAGCTGGGATCGTGCTCCTCATCCACCACGATCAAGCCCAGATCTCGGAAGGGCAGGAACACTGCGCTGCGCGCGCCCACCAAGAGCCTCCCCTTGCCCTGTTCATGGGCCACTCGGCGGTACGTTGTGGTGCGCTCACGGGGCGTGAATCGGCTGTGATACACTTCCAACCGGTCTCCGAAAAACCGGCGAAGACGGACGATGAGCTGGGTGGTCAAGGCAATCTCCGGGACGAGGAACAGGGCGTCTTGCCCCCGCTCCAGGACCTCGTGGATCAAGTGGGTATACACCTCCGTCTTGCCGCTTCCGGTCACGCCCTCCAACAGCACCACCCCCTTTTCCTTCAATCCATGGGAAATGCCGGTCCTGGCCACCTCTTGTGCAGGGCTGAGGGGCGCCAAGGAGATGTCCTCGCTGTCCTCCGCCCCGGCCAGCCAAGGGTCCTGCTTGAACTTGAACACCAGTCCCTTTTCCATCAACCGGGCAAACAAGGAGGTCGTGATGCCGTCCTGACCGGTCAACTCGGACAAGGGGACGCCCGTCCGATGCGCAGCCTGGGACAACAACCGCATCATGGCCATGGACTGTTTGGGCGCACGCGCATCGAGGTGATCCAACTGATCCGACAACCACGGCTCATCCGTCACCGCCCGCTCAGACAACCGCACCATCGCCACCACCTTTCTGCCCGGGCCGCTCCGCATCTCCTCAGAGGACAGGATCCAGCCCTGCTCAACCAAAGGCCGCAACGCGGGCGCCGGGTCGCGAAGCCCCAACAACTCCCCCACATCCTTGAAGGACATCGTCCCCCGCAGCCGCAAGGCCTCCACCACTTGGAATCCCCGATCGTCCAATTCCGACTCCTCCATGCTGTCCACGTCGGGGGACAAGGACAGCTTGGTCTCACTGGCCAGGCGCATGCCCGACGGAAGGGCAGCCAGTGCGACTTCACCCGGCCCACAACAGTAGTAGCCCGCCATCCAATCCCAGAACTGCAGCGACTGTTCTGACAACAAGGGCGCCTCATCCAGAACCGATACGAATGGTTCTACGGCATGGGATGGGCGACGATCGTGCACCGTTCGGACCACAGCCGTGTGCAGCCGCTTCCCCCGCAAGGGCACCACAATCCGGGCGCCCGAATGCACCGTCACGCCCTCCGGAACGGAATACGTCAGCAAGCCGGGCAAGGCCAATGGAAGAATGACATCGACGTACAACACCGTTGGCGAAAGTACCGGTTCCGGACCATGCCCGGCCTTCAAACGCAACCCCATGAACAACGTGGACACATTCTCAGTTTGATTCGCATGCACCACCTCAACGTCGGCGACCCCGCCCCCGAATTCTCCGCCCTCGACCAAGACGGCAAAACGCACACCCTTCAGGACTACAAGGGCCAAAAAGTGGCCTTGTACTTCTACCCGAAAGACAACACACCGGGGTGCACGAATCAAGCGTGCAGCTTGCGCGATGGCATGTCAGACCTCCGGGAATCGGGCATCACGGTGCTCGGGGTGAGCATCAACCACGCCGCTTCCCACCGGAAATTCATCGACAAGTTTGAATTGCCCTTCGACCTCTTGGTGGATGAAGACCACAGCCTGCAGGACCTCTACGGGGTCTGGGGCTTGAAGAAATTCATGGGCCGGGAATACGACGGCACCCACAGAACCACGTTCTGCATCGACGAGGAGGGCACCATTGCCGCCATCATCCGGAAGCCCAAGGTGAAGGCCCACGCGGACGAAGTGCTCGAGGCATTCGCTGGCGAACGTTGACCCCGCGTTCACAAAAACATTCGACACCGTAAATCCCTTACGGACCCGGGCCTCTACTTTGCCCTCGCTTCAATTGAAAACCACCGTCATGGCATCAGACAACAAGGACAAACTCAAGGCGCTCCAGCTCACCCTCGACCGCATCGACAAGACATACGGAAAAGGAACCGTCATGAAACTCGGCGATGAAGCCGTGGAAAAAGTGGACGCCATCTCCTCAGGCTCCCTGACCATGGACATCGCACTGGGCGTTGGGGGCTTCCCACGCGGCCGTGTCGTGGAGATCTATGGACCGGAAAGCTCAGGCAAGACCACCCTGGCTACGCACGCCATTGCAGAAGCCCAAAAAGCGGGCGGCATTTGCGCCTTCATTGACGCGGAGCACGCGTTTGACAAGTACTACGCAGAGAAGCTGGGTGTGGACACTGAAAATCTGCTGATTTCTCAGCCGGACAACGGGGAGCAGGCCTTGGAGATTGCCGACAACCTCATCCGCTCCGGTGCCATCGACCTCATCGTGATTGACTCCGTGGCCGCCTTGACCCCCCGCGCAGAAATCGAAGGGGAAATGGGCGACAGTTCCGTCGGTCTGCAAGCCCGACTGATGTCCAAGGCGCTCCGCAAGCTGACCTCCACCATCAACAAAACCGGTTGTTGCTGCATCTTCATCAACCAGTTGCGCGAGAAAATTGGTGTGATGTTCGGCAACCCTGAGACCACCACCGGAGGAAACGCCCTGAAGTTCTATTCTTCCGTCCGTGTGGACATTCGCCGCAGCAGCCAGATCAAAGACGGGGACGTTGTGATGGGCAACCGCACCAAGGTCAAAATCGTCAAGAACAAAGTGGCCCCTCCTTTCCGTCGGGCAGAGTTCGACATCATGTACGGCAAGGGAATTTCCCGCGTCGGTGAGGTCATCGACCTGGGGGTCGACGCCGGCATCATCAAGAAGTCCGGTTCCTGGTTCAGCTATGGGGAGACCCGCCTCGGCCAAGGTCGAGACGCGGTAAAGACCCTGCTGGCCGACAATCCCGAACTGATGGAAGAGCTCGAAGCTGGCATCAAGGCCTCGCTTCGCGATGAAGCCGCCGACGAGGTGGTGGAGCAGGTCGAAGCTTGATGGCCAACACCTCGCTCTACAGCTGGGCACTCATCACCCTGCTGGCGGTTGGTTGTGTCCCTTCAGGTCCAGTCGAATCGGACAACCGCGATGGGATTGTCGATTCGCTGGCTTGGCACAACGCGCGCATTCTGGAATCGCCTGGGGATGCCAACCGGTACGCCGCTCGGGCGGAATTCCACTTGCGCCGCGGGGAAACCGGACAGGCGGTGGAGGACTACGCCTTGGCGCTCCAGGTGGACTCCAATCGTCTGGAAGACCGCCAAACCTTGGGCGATTTGAGGTTTGATGTGCGCGACTTTGAAGGCGCCGTTCGCGAATGGGAGGCCGCACTGCGCGTGGACCCCAACTACCCGCCTGCGCTGCTTTCGCTCGCCAGGGTCGACCTGCTGCTGCGGTCCTATGAGTCTGCGCTCCAGCGCATGAATCAAGCATTGCGCGTTGACGACCGTCTGGACGAAGCGTACTTCTTGAAGGGCCGGCTCTATCTCGAGACCCGCGATACCGTCAAGGCCGTGAGCTCTTTTCAAACGGCAGCTGAGGTCAATCCCCTGCGGTACGACGCCTTCATCCAGCTCGGCCTGCTGTATGCTGGGGCCGGAAACGATTTGGCCCTCGAATACTTCAGGACGGCACGCAGTCTCCGCCCCAACAGCATTGAAGCCCTGTACGACGAGGCCATCTATCTGCAGGAAAGCGGCTTGGCGGACCCCAAACGCTATGCCCAAGCACTGGGGCTGTACGACCGCATCCTCGCGCTCGACAGCATGAACGCCTCAGCCGCCTTCAACAAGGGCTTTGTCTATTTGGAGTACAGGGCGCAGTATGACAGCGCCGAGCATTGGTTCGACGAGGCCATTGCACGGCTGCCGTACTACCACCAAGCGCACTACAACCGTGGTCTGGCGATCGAAAGTCAAGGCCGAACCGAAGAAGCGCTGGAGGCCTATGATGCAGCCCTCACTTTGGATCCGACCTATACGCCAGCGGCCATCGCCAAGGGCCGCATCCTGGATCGCTAACCCCGCGACACCCCCATTTTCTGGTCACGAAAAAAGCCGGCATTCAGCCGGCTTTTTTCATAGGTCGAAGGGATGAATCACTTCACCTGGTCCACCACGGCCTTGAAGGCGGCGGGGTGGTTCAACGCGAGATCGGCGAGGACCTTGCGGTTCAGCTCGATGCCGGCCTTGTGGCACTGGCCCATGAACTGAGAATAGCTCATGCCGTGCTGGCGGGCACCGGCGTTGATGCGCGTGATCCAAAGGGAGCGGAACTGGCGCTTCTTGAGCTTGCGACCGACGTAGGCGTAGGTCAAGCCTTTCTCCACCGCATTCTTGGCGACGGTCCAGACATTCTTGCGGGCACCGTAGTACCCTTTGGCCATTTTCAGGACTTTTTTCCGGCGCGCTCGGCTGGCGACGGCATTGTTTGAACGAGGCATGTTCTATTGGATTTGGCGGACAGCGTCCCGCACAGGCGGGCTCTTGGGGGCTGGACGCCGGTTTGAATTCAGTGTCAGATGCCCAACTGGGTCTTGATGTTCGGCGTGTCCGCCTTGCTCACCAATCCCGTCTGGGTCAGGTTGCGCTTCTGCTTCGTCCCCTTCTTGGTCAGAATGTGGGATTTGAAGGCGTGCTTGCGCTTGAGCTTTCCCGTGCCGGTCACGGTGAAACGCTTCTTGGCGCTGCTCTTGGTCTTCATCTTCGGCATGTCGTCCGTATATGGTGGTTCAGGCTGAAGCCTTCCCCGGGATTTACTTTTTCGGTCGGAGCGTGATGAACATCCGCTTCCCTTCCAGTTTTGGCATCAGCTCCACCGTGCCCACATCCTCCAGCTCCTGCGCAAAACGCAGCAACAGAATTTCTCCGCGCTCCTTGAAGACGATGCTCCTTCCGCGGAAGAAGACGTGCGCCTTGAGCTTGTTGCCCTCCTCGAGGAACTTGCGGGCGTGCTTGACCTTGAAGTTGAAGTCGTGGTC
>CBFHWV010000006.1:22826-24898 GCA_965659565.1 uncultured Flavobacteriales bacterium | reverse complement strand
CGTCCGTATTGGGACCGAAACGAATCTCCTTCTGGGTCACCTTGGCCTGATTGGCCTTGATTTCCTTCTGCTTCTTCTTCTGGTCGTACAGGAACTTCTGGTAATTCAGAATCCTGCAGACCGGAGGATCTGCTTTCGGAGAAATCTCCACAAGGTCCAGCTCCTGCGCCTCAGCCATCTTGATGGCATCATCCAATTCGACGATGTCGGCATCGCCAACATTGTCACCGACCAAACGCACCTTGGACGCCCGGATTTCCCGGTTCGTCTTGTGCGGGTTCTTTTTGATCACCCGGGCTGGGCCACGGGATCGTCTGCGTCGAATAGCGATGGTGCTATCAGTTTGGTTGTTCAATCATCTCATTGCCACCGAGCATTTCCCGGACTTCACTGTCGATCCGGTCGGCAAATGCCGCAGTGGTCATGCCTCCTACATCGCCTTCACCTTGCTTGCGCACAGCGACGGTTCCGTTCTCGGCCTCATCTCCTCCCACAATGAGCATGTACGGGACTTTGTCGAGCTCCGCTTCGCGGATCTTCTTCCCGACCTTTTCACTGCGGCCGTCAACGAGGGCGCGAATATCGCGCTTTTCAAGGGATTTTGAAACCTCCTTTGCATAGTCGTTGAACTTGTCGCTGACCGGCAGGATTCGCGCCTGTTCTGGTGTGAGCCAGAGGGGGAATTTGCCCGCGCAGTGTTCGATGAGAATGGCGACAAAACGCTCCATCGAGCCGAAGGGCGCGCGGTGGATCATCACTGGGCGGTGCTTCTGGTTGTCGGCACCGACGTATTCCAGCTCGAACCGCTCCGGCAGGTTGTAGTCAATCTGCACCGTACCCAACTGCCACTTGCGGCCGATGGCATCGCGAACCATGAAGTCGAGCTTGGGTCCGTAGAAGGCGGCCTCGCCCAATTCCGTCACGGTCTTCAACCCCTTTTCGACGGCGACCTCGGCGATGGCCTTTTCGGCCTTGTCCCAATTCTCGTCGCTGCCGATGTACTTCCCGGGGTTCTCCGGATCGCGCAGGCTGACCTGGGCAATGAAGTCTTGGAAATCGAGGGTCTTGAAGATGTAGAGCACGAGGTCGATGACCTTGCCGACCTCTTCCTTGACTTGGTCCACCGTACAGAAGATGTGGGCGTCGTCCTGCGTGAATCCGCGCACGCGGGTCAGGCCGTGGAGCTCCCCGCTCTGCTCGTAACGGTACACCGTGCCGAACTCGGCAAAACGCACCGGCAGGTCCCGGTAGCTGCGCGGGCGCGACTTGAACACCTCACAATGGTGCGGGCAATTCATCGGCTTGAGCAGGTACTCCTCCCCTTCTGCTGGCGTCTTGATGGGTTGGAAGCTGTCCTCGCCATACTTCTCGTAGTGGCCGCTGCAGACGTAGAGTTCCTTGTTGCCGATGTGCGGGGTGATGACGGCCTCGTAGCCCATCTTCCGTTGGGCCTCCTTGAGGAAGGTTTCGAGCCGCATGCGGAGGTCGGCGCCCTTGGGCAACCACAGGGGCAAACCCTGACCCACTTTCTCACTGAAGGTGAACAGGTCGAGCTCCTTGCCCAGCTTGCGGTGGTCGCGCTGGCGGGCCTGTTCGAGGAGCTCCATGTGCTCATCCAGCTGGGCCTTCTTTGGGAACGCGATGCCGTAGATGCGGGTCAACTGCTTTTTCGTCTCATCCCCTTTCCAATAAGCGCCGGCCACGGCGAGCAACTTGACGGCCTTGATGAATCCGGTGTGCGGGATGTGCGGGCCGCGGCAGAGGTCGGTGAATCCGCCTTGCGTGTAGAAGGTGATCGTGCCGTCTTCGAGGTTCTCGAGCAAATCCAGCTTGTATTCGTCCCCCTTCTCCTTAAAGTAGGCGATGGCCTCGGACTTGGGCATGTCCCGGCGCACGTACTCGCTCTTCTCGCGGGCGAGCTCCAGCATCTTCTTCTCCACGGTGGGGAAATCCTTGTCGCTGAAGACGTGATCCCCGAAGTCCACGTCGTAGTAGAATCCGCCCTCCACGGCCGGTCCGACCCAGAACTTGACCCCCGGGTAGAGGGCCTCGAGGGCTTCCGCCATCAGGTG
>CBFHWV010000006.1:19735-22726 GCA_965659565.1 uncultured Flavobacteriales bacterium | reverse complement strand
TCGCCATCCACTTCCGCGGCGAGGACGTTGCGGGCCAGACCCTCGCTGATGTCGCGGGCGACATCGAGGGCGGTGGCGTCATCGGCCGCCTGTCTGACAGAGCCGTCGGGAAGGGTGATGTTGATCATGCGTTCCGGATTCGGCGCAAAGATAATCTCAGCCCAGCCGCCCGCGGCGACGCTTCCAAAAGGATGCCAAAACCACCCCACCAAACAGCCACTCGAACACGATGCCCTGCGATTCGCGCATTGTTCCAAAGGTGCCAGGAAGGTCCCGGCCCATTCACCGCAACACCCTGCACAAACCGCCCACCATGAAGCACACCACCTCCCTCTTTACCCTCTCCTGCCTGCTGCTCCCTTGGAGCCTGCTCGCCGCGCCGCAAGACCTGCGCGACTTCGATTCCTTCATCCACCACGTGCGACAGGAAACGACATCGGGGGACCCGGAGCGCATCGCCGACTGCTTTGCGCCCTTCGTCCTCACCGAGGTCGGCTGCGAACCAGAGGCCTTTGGAGACGCACTGGCTTCAGACGCCCTCCGCTTTGGATGGAAGCAGGTCGGTCGTGACATCGCGCGGTTTGCCGACGGGTTTGTCCTGGTCGATGTGGACGGCACCATGACCAACCTTCACGCCCGGGCAGCAGGGCACCCCCATTTCCTCGACATCCTCGGCGACCGGGTGAAACTGCGCCGCGAAGCCGGGGCCGGCGGCGCCATCATCGCCATGCTCGACCTCGGGACCTTGCCCGGCTCGATCGACCCGACGCGGTGGACGGTCACCCGAGACGAGGTTCAATGGACCCCCGTGGTGGTCGAGGTGCCCGACATGGGCCAAGTGCGCGGCTACATTGGCGCAGACTACGTGCGCCAATCCACGTCCACAGGCGATCTGAAATTGACGGCCGATTACGACGGCAGCCGCTGGGCGTTGACCGGCTACGAGCGAATTCGCCCCGAACTCGCCGTCAAGAGCGGGGACTCCACGCCTTGAGGTGCCAGTGCACGAGGGCTTGGGCGCAATGTTCGCCCCGGGCGTCGTACAGCGAGGAAACCAATGCCACGCGGGCGACGCCCTCCCTTTCCAGCACGCCGGACAGTTCTCGGACTTCCGGCGTGTTGCGTTGGACCCGGACCACGCAATCGCCCTGAGGCTTGGCGAGATAATCCACCTCCAGCCGGGACATGATGATGCGGAAATCCCGCATGCCCACTTCGAGCAGGACACTGGCTCCAGAGCAGAATTCGAGGGCCGTGGCCATCGCACAAGCGTGCATGCCACCGAGGTGATTGCGGTTGGACCGGCGATCGGGCAGGGACACTTCAATGTGCTCCTGACCGACGGATGCAATGCCGATGCGGTGCGGACGGTTGAATGGCAAGGCGACGCGCATCAGACGATCCAACGCCTTGGGCTTTCCATCCCGAGCGGCTTGCAACGCGTTGTCCGCTTTGGCGGCCACCCAAGCATTCATGGTGCAGTCGGTTCGAGGTTGACCCCGGCTGCAGCCAGCACGCCACCAATGTCCGGGCGGAAGTAATTCGGACCCTTCATGACTTTGCCGTCTTCCCGGTAAATGGGCTGGCCATCGGCTCCGAGCTTGGACATGTTGGAGGCTTGAATGGTGCGAAACACGTCGGCCATCACGTCCTGCATGCCATGCGTGACCATGGTGCCGCACAAGATGTACAACATGTCACCGAGGGCGTCGGCCACTTCGACCATGTCCCCCGCCTTCGCCGCTTCGAGGTATTCGTCATTCTCCTCTGCCATGAGCCGGTGTCGAAGCTCCATTTCCGACGGAGCCACAGCTGTGGTCGGTTCGCTTCGGTGGGGCAGGCCATAGGTTTTCTGAAACAAGGCCACGGCCTCGGTGCATTCGTTGAGCGTCATGCGCTCAAGATGGGCAACATCTTTTAACCGGGTGCACCGGGCGGTCTGAGAGGGCCTCCGACTATTTTTGAGACTGCCGAAACGACTTCCTCTGGAATCCAACCCTGCCCCATGGACACCGTTCCCTCAGCCCCCATTGCAGACGCCCCTTCCGAAGGCCACCCTGACATTCAGGCCCTGACCGACCGCATAGCAGCGGCCAGCCGGTTCGTCGACCCACTCCGTCACGAGGTGGGCAAACGCGTCATCGGCCAAAAAGGCATGGTCGACCACCTGCTCATCGGCCTGCTTGCCGATGGACATGTCCTCCTCGAAGGCGTGCCGGGACTGGCCAAGACGCTGGCCATCCAGACCCTCAGCCAGGCGGTGAATGTGGATTTCAGCCGCATTCAATTCACCCCGGACCTCCTGCCGGCGGATGTGGTAGGCACCATGATCTACAATCAGAAAGAAGAGGCCTTCTCCGTGAGCAAAGGCCCCATTTTCGCCCACTTTGTCCTGGCCGATGAAATCAACCGGGCACCGGCCAAAGTCCAGAGCGCGCTGCTCGAAGCGATGCAGGAGCGACAAGTGACCATTGGTTCGGAAACCTTCCCACTCCCCAAGCCTTTTCTGGTGCTCGCCACCCAGAACCCTGTGGAACAAGAAGGCACCTACCCCCTCCCGGAAGCGCAAGTGGACCGCTTCCTGCTCAAGGTCGTCCTCGACTACCCCACTGCGGAGGAAGAGCAACAGATCCTGCGGGCACAGGTGGCCTCCGGCCCCCTGCCCAGCATTCAGACCGTGGTCAACCCCGAGGAGCTGCTGCAGGCGCGGGAACTCGTTCGCGAAGTCTACATGGACGAAAAAGTAGAACGCTACATCGTCCAGCTGGTCAACGCCACGCGTCGGCCGGAAAACCAAGGCCTCGGTCACCTGAAGCCGCTCATTGGATTCGGCGCTTCGCCGCGTGCGACCATTGGCCTCGCCCTCGCAGGCAAAGCCAAGGCCTTCATGTCCGGCAGGGGTTACGTGATTCCGGAGGACATCCGAAGCGTCGCCATGAGCGTGCTCCGTCACCGGATTGGCTTGACCTTCGAAGCGGAAGCAGAGGACAT
>CBFHWV010000006.1:2534-19635 GCA_965659565.1 uncultured Flavobacteriales bacterium | reverse complement strand
GAGGACATCCGAAGCGTCGCCATGAGCGTGCTCCGTCACCGGATTGGCTTGACCTTCGAAGCGGAAGCAGAGGACATCAGCCAAGCGCAGATCGTCACTGAAATCCTCGATCAGGTTCAGGTTCCTTGACATGGAAGCCGCGGAGCTGATTCGCCGGGTTCGGCGCGTGGAATTGCGCGCCCGTGGATTGAGCCACCAGATTTTTTCTGGAGAATACCACAGTGCCTTCAAAGGGCGCGGCATGGCGTTCAGCGAGAACCGGGCCTACCAGCACGGCGATGAAATCCGCACCATCGACTGGAACGTCACGGCCCGCATGCGCGCGCCTTACGTCAAGGTCTTCCAAGAAGAGCGCGAACTGACCGCCATGCTGCTCATCGACGTGAGCGCCTCGGGCAAGATTGGCAGCCGAGGCGGCACCAAGCGCGAGCTGGCGGCTGAGCTGGCCGCGGTCCTCGCCTTCTCCGCAGGACAGAACAACGACAAGATTGGCGCCCTGCTGTTCAGCGACCGCATCGAACGCTTCATCCCCCCCAAAAAAGGACGCAGCCACATCCTGCGCATCGTCCGGGAAATCATCGACCTGGAGCCTGAAGGAACCGGCACGGATGTGAATGAGGCCCTCGAATACTTCAACCGGGCGATGAAGAAGCGCACGATTGCCTTCCTCATCAGCGACCTCCAGGACAGCGGATTCGAGGACATGCTCAAGCGCACGTCTCGAAAGCACGACCTCGTGGCCCTCCAACTTCAAGACGCCATCGAAGGCAAAGCAGCCCGGCTGGGGTGGATTGCAGGCGTCGATCCTGAAACCGGCACCACGGGCCACATCGCCACCACGTCCCGCCGCTGGCGCACCCGTTACGAGCGGGCCCTTGCGCAGCACCAAATGGACCTCGAAGCCGTGATGAAGAAGTCCGGCATCGACCATGCCATCCTGCACACGGACCGCCCGTATGTGCAGCCCTTGATGCAATTGTTTGACCGCCGTGGCTGACCTGCGCTTGTTGACGTTGTGCATGCTGATGGGCATGGGGCAAGCCATTGCCCAGCGCGCCGACCTGCGTCTGACGTCACCCGTGGACAGCATCGGCTTGGGCGAGCCGGTCACCTTGACCTTGGAATCGGATGAACCCCTCACGGGCGGGCAGAGGTGGACCTGGCCTGTCCTCGAAGAAGGCGACACGCTCGCAAAGGGTTGGGAAATCCTGACCGTGTCCCCGCTCGACAGCGCCGCCTCCCCTGCCCTCGAAGCTGGACTGCGCCGCACCCAAACCTTTGAAGTGCTCGCATGGGATACAGGATTCAAGGTTGTCGAACCCTTGGCCTTGTTGTCCTCAGATGGCGATTCCGTTCTGAGCCAGCCCCTGCTGGTGGAAGTGGGCTTGGTCGCCCTCGAAAACAACCCTGCGCCGCGGCCGCTTCAGGGCTTCAAGGCGTACGAGTGGACTTGGTGGGAACAGGTTGTCCGGCATTGGCACTGGATCCTGGCGTTGCTCGCCGCAGCTGGAATGGCCTGGTTCATCTGGACCCGCAAGCCCCGTGAAACCGACACGTCTGCATCCGAACCCGACGTGCCCGCCGAGCCCGGCCACTGGGTCGCCTTGCGCATGTTGCGCGCATTGAACCGAGACCAACCATGGCGACAGGGTGAAGGCAAGGCCACGCAAAGCGCGCTGTCCGACGCCATCCGCTTGCACCTCGACAGCGCATTCGGCGTGAAATCCATCGAACGCACCACCACCGAGCTGGTGGAGCAATTGCGGAACACCACCGTGCGGGGACTGGACGGCGATGACACAGCTTGGCTCGCCGACCTGCTCCAGCGGTCCGACCTGGTCAAATTCGCCAAGCAAACCCTGCCCGCCGATGCCCACGAACGGGCGGTCCGCGACGCATTGCAGTGGGTGGAGCGCACCCAACCCGAATCCGATGCGCCGGATTCGGAATCCAACCCTGAAACCGCCCCTTCCCATGGCTGACCGAATGGGCGGATTTTCACAAGCGCCCCGTTGGCGTCAAGCTGCCGTTCAAGGTGCGGCATGGGCGGCCATCCTGGGGGTGTTCGCCATCGCCTCCCGTCGGCTGGAATGGGCGGCCCCGGAAGCCTTGTGGTGGGGCTTGGCCGTGGTCGCGTGGAGCCTCTGGAAGGTGCTCCAGCCTTCTTCCATTCCCGCATTCCGCATCAACCTTCAGCACCTCAACCTGACCCCGCCCCGTCGGGACCAGTGGATTCCGTTGGCGCCCGATGCCCTCCGCACCTTGGCTTTGGGCCTCATCGTGGCCGTCATCGCCCGTCCACAAAGCTCATCCAGTGTCGAAAACATGACGCGCGAGGGCATCGACATCGTGATGGCCATGGACGCCTCCGCCAGCATGCTGAGCAAGGATTTCCGCCCAAATCGACTGGAAGCCGCCAAGCAGGTCGCCAAGGACTTTGTGGAGGACCGCCCGTTTGACCGGGTCGGCGTCGTGGTCTACGAAGGCGAAAGCTTCACCCAGGTGCCCTTGACGACCGATCATCGGGTTGTCATGGATGGCCTCGACGGGTTGGAGACCGGCCGCGTGGAGGGCGGAACGGCCATCGGCATGGGCTTGGCCACGGCCGTCAACCGCCTTCGGAAGAGCGACGCCAAAAGCAAGGTGGTCATCCTCATCACCGACGGGGAAAACAACCGCGGGCAGATTGAACCGCTCGACGCCGCGCAATTGGCCCGCCTGGAATCGGTGCGGGTCTACACCGTGGGGGTGGGCACCATCGGCAAAGCGAAGAGCCCGGTCCGACAGCGCCCCGATGGGAGCTACATCTACGATTGGGTCGAGGTCAACATCGACGAGCCCACCCTGAAGGGCATCGCGGAGCAAACCGGAGGCCGCTACTTCCGGGCCACGAGCGGTGAAAAGCTTCAGGAGATTTATACCGAAATCGACACCCTGGAAAAGACGCGCTTCAACGTCTTCCGGTACAACAAGAAAACCGAGGAGTTCCCCCTCTTTGGCTGGATGGCGGTGTTCCTCCTGGGGGCAGAGGCCGTCTTTCGTCACCTGTTCATCCGCACGCTGCCATGACGAACCGGAGCTACAAGGTGTTCGCCCACATCACGGGGCTCGTGCTCTTTGAAGCGGTCTTCTGGCTCGCCGTTCTGGGAGTGACTGTGCTGTTGCGCAAGGTGGCGCCGCAGTTGGACGTGCACGCTCCCGAAGCGTGGCCTGCATTGTTGGTGGCGCCGGTGGGACTGCTTCTTTTTGCGGCCCATTACCGTTGGAAGCAACAGCGGATGGCGGAGGTCGCGGACCTGGAGCTCAGCGCTTCCCTGTGGCCCGATGCCCGGCCCCAAAGGCAGGTTTGGAAATTCCTGGTGTGGCGGACGGCATTGGCCCTGCTCGCCATAGGCTTGGTCGACCCCAAGTGGGGGACGCGCATGGAGGAGGTGGAGACCGAAGGCGTCGACATCATGGTGGCCTTGGACGTGAGCAAATCCATGCTGGCAGAAGATGTGGGCATGGCCCGCCTCGATTTGGCCAAACGCTCCATCGAACGGCTCGTCCAACGCTTGGACGGCGACCGGATCGGCTTGGTGGTCTTTGCTGGGGAAGCGTATGTGCAAGCGCCGCTCACCTTGGACCTCGCCGCCGTCAAGTTGTTTCTCGACGCCACCACGCCCGATGCCATTCCGCTGCAGGGCACCGCTGTGGGTCGCGCCATTTCGCTGTGCAGCGATTCGTTTGACCCCGAAAGTGAAGCCAGCCGGGTCATCCTCGTCATCACCGACGGCGAGAACCACGAGGACGATGCGCTGGGCAGGGCAGCGGCCTCCGCAGGCCAAGGCATCCAAGTTCACGCCATTGGCCTCGCCTCCGAAGCCGGAGGACCGATTCCCAACTTTGACCGGTATGGACGCCAACAGGGATACAAGTCCGACGAATCCGGACAACCCATCGTGTCCACCCTGGACGAGCGGCTTCTCGTCGCCATGGCTGAAGCAGGCCAAGGCACCTATGTCCGCGCCATGCAAGGCTTTGTGGACCTCGATCCTTTCCTCTCCTCCCTCGACGGGCTGGAGCAAGGACAGGGCAGCACCGTGGCCTATACCGATTACCGCCATCAATTCCCGCTCTTCTTCGTGCTCGCACTGGTCCTGCTGCTGATGGAAGGCGTTTGGCCCACGCGAAAAACGGCCCTCTGGACGGCGGTCCTCCTCCTCCCTTGCCTCGCACCGCTGGATGGCGCGGCACAAGACGCCCGCAGGGGCACCAAGGACTGGGCCGTCGAAGGGACGGAGGCCATGCGGAGCCGGGATTTCGCGGCAGCGGACAGCTTGTTCTCGGGGGCACGTGGATGGGAGGGCGCCCGCCCCGGACAGCTCGACTTGAACCGCGGTTTGGCCCAGGCTTCGGCGGGCCAAGGCGAGGAGGCGTTGCGCTCTTTCCAACGTGCGGCCAGCGCGTCGGACGACCCGGCCATCCAGGCCGATGCGTGGAACAACGTGGGCAATGTCCTGCTCGGCGGACAGGATGCCGAGGGGGCCATTCAGGCGTATCAACAGGCCCTTCGACTCGACCCGAAAGATGCCGACACCCGGTACAATTTGAGCCTGGCGTATGCCATGCGCCAATCGCAACAGGAGCAAGAACAAAACCAGGACCAACAGCAGGACGGCGAGCAGGACCAGCAGCAGGACGGCGAGCAGGACCAGCAACAGGACGGCGAGCAGGACCAGCAGCAAGACGGCGAACAGGACCAGCAGCAAGACGGTGAGCAGGACCAGCAGCAAGACGGCGAGCAGGACCAGCAGCAAGACGGCGAGCAGGACCAGCAACAGGACGGCGAACAGGACCAGCAACAGGACGGCGGACAACAGTCTGGCGAGCAGAATGAGCAAGCCCCCCCGCCTATGGAGGGGCAAATCCAACCCGAAGAAGCCCAACGCATCCTCGACCTCCTCGAACGGAATGAAGCCGCCCTGCGTGCCAAATTGCAGGCCCAGGAGAATGCCAAACGCCAAAAGGCCAACCGGCAGAAGATTGAAAAAGACTGGTGATGTTGACCCGCACTCCCCTTGCCATCGGTTGGCCCAAAGCCCTGCACTGGACGTGCCTGATGCTCGTCTTGACCTCCACCTTGACCAGCTTGGCCCAAGGAAGCGCAGCAGTGACCGTGGACCGCAACCCGGCCGTGGCAGGCTCCCCGTTTCGGATCACCTTCGAGTTCAAGGATGCCAGTGTCAACTTCCAAGGTCCACCGGCATTGGAGGGCATTCGGTTCATCAACGGCCCCTCCACCTCCACCAGCACCCAGATCGTCAATGGCGCCATGAGCTCGACCCGCAGCTACACTTACACCGCTGTGGCCGCTTCGCCGGGGATCGTGCAGATTCCGAGCCTGTCATTCCCATCAAAAAACGGAACGCTGACCACGCGCCCCATTGCATTGCGGGTGGCCAAGACCAGCGCAGCCCCAACCAAGCGGGCGCAATTCGAGGCCGCCATCGAAGTGGACAAACGAAGGGCCCATCTCGGCGAACCCATCCGCGTCCAATACCGCATCTACAACCGAATCGACGGCGTCGACGTCCGGAGTTACACCTTCCCTGACCTCTCTGGCGTCTGGCGCGAAACCGTAGACGGAGAAGACCCGAGGTGGGAAAACACCGTGATCGACGGCCAGCGTTTCCAGGTGGCCACCATCCGCACGGACATCCTCTACCCGACCCGCACAGGAGAACTCGTGCTGGAAGGATTCGATGTCGACGCCCAAGCGCGCATCTCCTTCTTCAATACACGCCCCTTGGCCGCCTCTGCCCCTGCAGTCAAGGTGGACGTCAGCCCGCTTCCGGGTGATGCCCCTGGGCCTTCGGTGGGCACCTTTGGCAACCTCAAGGTCAAATGGAATGCTGCGGGGACCAACCCGCGCAAAGCCAATGAAGCCATCAATGTCACCCTCGAGTTTTCTGGCGATGGCAACCTCGGCCTGTTGGGCGCACCCGACATCCAATGGCCGGCGGACTTGGAGGTGTTCGACCCCGACATTCAAGACCGAATCCGCACCTCGGTCGATGGACAACGGGGCAAGCGCACCTTCACCTACCTCGTGATTCCACGTGCGGAAGGCCAATACGAGTTGGCCCTGCCCACCATGTCCTACTTCGATTTTGCGCTGGACCGCCACCGCGCGCTTTCGGTTCCGTCGATTTCCTTGCAGGTGGATGGCAACGCGCAGGAAAGCAGCCCTTCGTTTGGATTCAACAGCAAATCAGATGTGACCATCCTGACGCGGGATGTCCGGTTCATCCGAACGGAAACCGAGCTGCGCCCTTTGTCCCAGCGGTTCTTTGGCGGACCGCTTCACCTGTTGCTCTGGGGGCTGCCGCCGATTGGGCTTGCGGCCTTTGCCTGGGCGAGGCGTCGGCGACTGCGCGGTGAACGCGATCCGCTCCTCGCCAAAAAGAAGGCTGCGCGCGCTGCACTGAAGCAGGCGTTGTCCGGCGCACGAAAAGGCAGTGTGGCATTGGATGAGCTCGGACGAGGCGTGCACGGATTCCTTCAAGCCGAATTGGACCTCCCCCAGAGCGAGTCCAGCCGTGAGGCCTATGCCGGCGCGATGGACAACCTCGGTCTGACCGATGCCCGAGACGCCTGGCTGTCCATTGTGGATGCGGTCGACCGCGGTCGGTTTGCGCCCGGCGCTCCCAGCCCTGGCAACCTTGCGGACCGCATTGATTCGGCCATCGCCCAGATGAAACCGGCCCGCCAGAGCGCTCCTGGAAACGGCAAGCAGGCCATGGTGCTCTTGTTGGCGCTGTCCGCATGGACCGCCAACGCCGCGCCGGACCCTTCTGCTGCTTTGGCGCGTTTTCAAGCGGGCAACGTGGCCTACACCGAAGGCAACTATGAGGAAGCCATTGCCGCCTATGAAGAGGTGGCCAGCGAATGGACCAGCTTCGAATTGGAATACAACCTCGGTGGAGCCCATTACAAAGCAGGCCACATTGGCCCCTGCATCCTTCATTATGAACGTGCCCGTCAGCTGAGGCCCAACGACGATGACCTGAACGCCAATTTGCTGCTGGCACAAGCCTCGGTCACCGACCGAATTGAAGCCCTGCCGGACTTGGGAATCGCCACAATCTGGAAGGCGCTGATTTCAGAGGAAAGGCTGGCAGGCTGGACAGCGGGGTCGCTGATTCTGTGGTGGCTGGGCCTGTTGGTGCTGGCCCTGCGGACGACCGCCAAGGAATTGGCCCCTCGGCGCACATTGGGCCTCGTGGCCCCAGTTTTATTGCTGTTGGCTTTGGCCTCTGGCGCCCTGAGCAAGCAGACCTACCAGCGCATCGTGGCGGAGGACGGCGCCGTGATTCTCGCACCGCGTGTGGAGGTCAAAGGCGCCCCGTCATCTGCGGAAGACAGCCCCAACTTGTTCATCCTTCACGAAGGCACGGTGGTGGAAATCCTGAGAAACCAGGAGGGGTGGACCATGGTGAGGCTGGCCAACGGCAACACCGGTTGGCTGGACAGCCAATCCTTGGCGGCCATTTGACGAATTGAACAAGGACAGACACAAAAGGTTAACAGGCTGAGGCAACGAAACCTTTTAATCCGTTGTTCTTTTGCCGGCGCAACAATGAATCTGCATTTTTCCTTTCTGTCTGTTTTGTTGGTCCTGTCCGCCAGCACCCTTGCACAGAACGAGCACTTCGAGTGGCTCGGCATGGATGTTATGCCTGCCTTGACAGACAGCGTCGATGCACTCCCCTACAGCGGCCAAGCCAATGATTTTTCAGGTGGGTATGCGGTCGGAGATACAGTCGCCGACTTCCACATTTGGTCTCTCAATGGCGAAGAACTCGTGCTCTCAGCCGCGGTAGAAGCCGACAAACCCACCGTGATCTTCAATGGGTCCATCACGTGCATCCGCTTCCAAAACGACTGGAATCCGGGACTGTCTCCTGTCGTGTTTGAATGGGTCACCCAACATTTGGATGACTTCAATTGGGTGCCCGTCTACACGGGGGAAGCCCACGCCTTGGACATCGAGAATTGCCCTTCGAATTGTCCAGACCTGCCCATTGCTGGACCTCACGGGCAATATGTCCTCCAGCACAGGACGTATGAAGAACGCCTCACGGCAGCTGAGGTGGTGCAGGACTTCATGACACCCGAAGCCGACCAAGGTTGGGCTTGGCCGTTTGACGACATCTGGATTGACCCCCCCAACAACATCATCTATGAGCACTACTTCCTGCGTCCTGCTGGCATCGTGGTCATTGACTGCAACGGTGTGGTGACGGCGCGTGGTGACTGGTTCGGACAATTCCTCAATTCGCAAGAGAACCAAATGATCATGGAGTCCTTGATCAATGGTCCGACGCCGGTGGATGCAGGATGTCTGCTTGTCGCCAACAGTGAGGAGCCCTGCGATGCCGACTTCACCGACAGCGACAACGATGGCGTCTGTGATGCGCAAGAACTGTTGCTCGGCACTGACCCTTTCAACCCTTGTGACCTCGGGGTGGAAGGAATCGAGGACACCGATGGCGATGGCCAATGTGACGCTCTGGAGACCCTGGTCGGGACCAACCCAACCGACCCCTGCGACCCCGTGGGTGTGGACACCGATGGCGACGGACTCTGCGACATTGAAGAAGAGCTCATGGGGGCCAATCCCTTCAACCCGTGCTCTCCCCTGAACTCCGACATGGACGAAGACGGGTATTGTGATGCAGAGGAATGGAGCATGGGTTCGGACCCCAACGACCCATGCAGCCCAGACGGTTTGGACACCGACATGGACGGGTTGTGCAACAGCGAGGAATCGGCCTCCGGCACAGACCCGCAAGACATCTGTGACCCCTTTGGCGACGACACCGACGGGGACGGGCTGTGTGATCAGCTCGAAGTGCTCATTGGCTCATCGGTTTCCAACCCCTGTGACCCTTATGGGGACGACTCCGATGGAGACGGGTTTTGCGACACCGAGGAGTCCATCGAAGGCTGGAATGCAGACGACCCTTGCTCCCCCAACGACACCGACCTCGACGGAGACGGATGGTGCGGCGGCATGGAGACGGCCAATGGTTGGAACGACATCGACCCTTGCACCCCCATCTTCACCGACAGCGATGGCGATGGCCTCTGCGACATGGAGGAGAATTTGATGGGATCCAATCCGGAGGACCCCTGTTCCCCGAATGGTGTGGACACCGATGGCGACGGCTGGTGCGACCAATATGAAATCCTCAACGGCACTTCCCCTACGGAAGTAGAGTCTGTCCTGAATGTGACAGAGGCCGAGGAAGAATGGCAACTCACGGCCAACCAGGAGGGATTCCAGGTGGGCTGTGACGGTTGCTTCGGAGCGGAGTGGGTTCTCCTCGACCTCAGTGGTCGCGCGGTGCAACGCGGTCGCTTGGCGTCTCAGAATGCGTTGAGGGTCCCGAATGGTCTGTACCTGCTCAGCGTCCCGGATCGGGGGTGGCAGGAGAAGCTCCGGTTCGACCCGGGGCACTGAAGCCCACCTTCCATCGTTTCTTTGGGGCCCAATGCCCCAGACCTCCTCGAATACCAGCGCTGTGTTGCTGCGCGACATGGTGCGCTTGGCACTGAGTGCGGGGCTGGTTCAAGGCGTTGCCCTCTTGGCCCTTCCCTTGCTTCAGCGCTGGTTCTACGGACCTGAAGCGTTTGCGGAGTTCTCCTTGTACTCGCAGTGGGCTGGCCTGTTTGGGGCCATTGCCACCCTTCGCATGGATTTGGCCCTGGTCCAGCATTCCACAGAGCGGATGGCCCGTGCGGCGTGGCAAAATGGCTTGATGGCCCTCCTGGCCGTTTCGCTGGCTTCGGCCGCACTGGCTGCAGGGCTCGATGGCGCCGGGTGGACCATGGGGCGGGTACCGGGGCTCTGGCTGTGGCTGCCGTTGGGAGTGGGTGCATTGGGGCTGGGCAGCCTCGCGACGGCCACCCTGTCCCGGGATCGGCAGTTTGCTTCCATCGCCCGCCTCCGGGCTTCAGGGGGGACGTTGGGCGAGGCCCTTCGGTTCGCCTCAGCGGGGATGGGGCACTCCGGGCTGATCGCGGGCCGTGTGGCTGGACAATGGTGGACGGCCATCGGAGCGGTCCGGAGGGTGCGCCAGTCGTGGACGACGGAAAATGCCCCCCGGCGCGAAGACCGAAAAGCCGCTTGGCGGCTCGACCGCGACTATGTGCGGTTCACCACGCCGGCCAACCTGCTGGCCATGGCCGCAAACGCGCTGTTGTTGCTGTTCCTCTTCGAAAAGGCACCCCCAGATTTTGTAGGACAGGTTGGCGCGGCCCTCGCCTACCTCACGGTTGCCGCCGGCCTGGTGATTCGCAGCGTCAGCGACGTGTTCTTTCGCCACTTGAAAGAAGTCCGCCCCCAGGATTTGCGTGCCCTGTACGTCCGGTGGTCCGCTGGATTGCTGCTGGCATCGGGTGCGGGAATCTCCCTCCTCTTTGCCTTTCCCGATGAATGGGGGGTGGCCCTTCTCGGCGACCGGTGGCGTCGGATGTGGCCGGCCATGCGCTGGCTCTCCCTGTGGATGCCGCTGTGGATTTCCGCCTCCGCGTTGAGCGGCATCTTCCCCCACCTGCGGCGTCAATCTTGGGCGTTCGGGCTGGACGTGGTCCACCTCGCCTTGGTGGCATTCTGGATGTGGACGTGGTCTGAAGCGCCAGCTGAAGTGCTGGCCTCCAACAACTGGACGCTGCTCAAGGAATACGCCGGCTTGCAGGGCGGATTCTACGCCTTGGCCGTGGCCGTCGGCATCCACCTCTGCGGCCCGTCAAGGCAGCGCACTTGACGGCGCCGGCGGAGAACCATCAGTGGGAGTGCAGGTACTCGCCTGCCATGTCCAGGGCTGCTTCAGCAGCTGGCAAAACCTCTACCCGCAAGTATTCATGGTGGTGCCCCTCCTCGTCCGCATGGCCTTCCTCCTCGTGGTGATGGTCGCCTTCGTGGTCGTGCGCGTGTCCGTCCTCGTGGTCATGGTCGTGGGCCTCCTCCTCGACGTGGGTGTGGGTCTCAAAATGGATCTCGCAGCGCACTTCCTGAAAATGCAAGTTGCCATCCAAGTAGTATTCCAGACGAAGGACCCCTTTGCGGCGCTCGTCGGAGCGCAAGATGAAATAAGACCCCGCGGTCCAAGCCTTTCCTGAGTAGAAGGCAAACCGCCCGTCCTCGTAGAAACGAAGCCGCTGGCCGCTGCCCTCGATCTCCGATTCCAGCAACCATTGTCCAGAAAGTTGCTCGGAGAATGGCGCCCCGTGATCGGGGTGGTCGACAGCGAAATCAGCAGGTGTCATCCAAGAACAGATGGCGGCGAAAAGGACAGTCGTGAACATGACGCAAAACTAGCTCCCCCGCGGTTGTACCTTGCTCATTCGTCCTCGAAGAGAGAACCCCCATCCGAGATTCCCATGCGTGTATTCCGTTTCCGCCTGACCCTCACCTTGTCCGCTGCGCTGGTCGCATTCACCGCCTCAGCCCAGCTCGAAGGCAACACCAACGACAACCCCTTCCGCCAGCTGTACGACGTGCTTCCCACCCCCAACTCCGTGCGCACGGCAAGTGGGGCTCCAGGGCACGAGTACTGGCAGCAGAAAGTCAATTACGTGATGGACATCCGGCTCGATGACAACACCCAGCGCATCGACGGCAAGGAAACCATCACCTACATCAACAACAGCCCAGACGAACTCCGCTACCTCTGGCTCCAATTGGACCAGAACATGCGCGACCTGGACAGCGACAGTCACATGATCCGGGAAGGGTTCATGGAAGACCGGATGTCGTTTGATGCGGTCACCAAGCTGGAGCCGGATTTCGATGGCGGATTCAAGATTCAAGCTGTCACCGATGCCGCTGGCAAAGCCTTGCCGCACACCATCAACCAGACCATGATGCGCATCGACTTGCCCAAGCCTCTGGCCCCCGGCGGCAAGTTCACGTTCCAGGTCGACTGGTGGTACAACATCAACGACCGCCTGGCCATTGGCGGTCGCAGCGGGTATGAGTACTTCGAGGAAGACGACAACTACCTCTACACCATTGCCCAGTTCTTTCCCCGACTCTGCGCCTACTACGACCGGATGGGATGGCAGAACAAGCAGTTCCTCGGAAGCGGAGAGTTCACCCTGGAATTCGGGGACTACGATGTCAGCATCACCGTGCCGAGCGACCACGTCGTGGCCTCCACCGGCGTGCTCCAGAACCCCAAGGATGTCCTGACCGCCGAGCAACGCGCCCGCCTCGAGCAGGCCAAAACCGCCGACCGGCCCGTGATCATTGTGACGCAGGACGAGGCCATCGACAACGAGAAGGTCAAGGAAAAAGGCCTCGCCACTTGGCGCTTCAAGGCCGACAATGTGCGGGACTTCGCCTTTGCTTCGAGCCGGAAGTTCATCTGGGACGCCATGGCCGTGCCGCTCGAAAACAACACGCCGCTCGCCATGAGCTACTACCCCAAGGAGGGCAACCCACTCTGGGAGCAGTACAGCACGGAGGCCGTCGCCCAGACGCTGGAGACCTACAGCGAGTTTGCTTGTGAATACCCTTACCCGGTCGCCATCAGCGTCCACACGAAGTGGATCGGCATGGAATACCCGATGATCTGCTTCAATGGTGGACGCCCTGAGCCCGACGGCACCTACAGCGCCCGCACCAAGCACGGCATGATCTCGGTGATCATCCACGAGGTGGGCCACAACTTCTACCCGATGATCATCAACTCCGATGAGCGCCAGTGGACGTGGATGGACGAGGGCCTCAACACCTTTGTGCAATACCTGGCCGAAAAGGAGTTCGACCGGAACTACCCCACCCGCCGAGGACCCGCCCGCAACATCACCAGCTACATGGGCGGCGATCCGAAGCGGATTTCCCCCATCATGACCAACTCGGAGAGCATCTTCCAGTTTGGCCCCAATGCATACGGAAAGCCGGCGACCGCCTTGAACATCCTCCGGGAAACCGTGATGGGCCGGGAGCTCTTCGACTTCGCCTTCAAAGAGTACGGTCGCCGTTGGGCCTTCAAGCGCCCCACCCCGGCAGACCTGTTTCGCACGATGGAAGACGCGTCCAGCGTGGACCTCGATTGGTTCTGGCGCGGCTGGTTCTACACCAACGACCACGTGGACCTGTCCCTGTCCGACATCCAGTGGTATCAGATCTCCACAGGCGACCCTGATGTGGAGAAGCCATTGGCCAAAGCCGCAGAGGACGCCGAGCCTGCCGACATCAGCTTGATCCGCGACGAGACGTACATCCCGGAAACCCGCCTCGAGGCGCGTCCGGAGCTCAACGACCACTACACCACCGTGGACCCGTTCGCCGTCATGGACATCGAGCGGAAGGAATACCAGGAATACGTGGCGGCCCTCGACGACGAGGAGCGTGCCCTGCTCGCCTCTGGCAAGCACTTCTACCAGCTCACCTTCGAAAACCTCGGAGGCCTGGTGATGCCGCTGGTGGTCGAATTCACCTACACCGATGGCACCACGGATGTGCGCCGCATTCCGGTGGAGATCTGGCGCAAAGGGGCCAAGGAGGTCACCAAGGTGTTCGTGACCCCGAAGGAGGCCACGCGCATCGTGTTGGACCCCTTCCTGGAACTCGCCGACACCGACCTCAGCAACAACGCTTGGCCGCGCGACGTGCGCCCCACACGGATCGACCTGTACAACGGAGCGACCCGCAGCTACGGCCGCAACTCCGGCAACCCGATGCAACGGGTGCGGGAGAACCAAGACTACATCGAGTCCCTCGAGGACTGATTCAGTTCACCACGATGGGCCGGCGGATGCGCTGGCCTTCCTGCTCGACGAGGAGCACGTAACGGCCCGCTTTCAGTCCTTCCAAGGACAAGTGGGCCGTTCCATGTTCGGTGCCCTGCTGCACGGTTTGTCCCACCGCGTTGGTCAGGGTCCAATCAAAATCCCCCTCGACCCCCTGAACGGTGAGGGCGTCGGAAGCGGGAATCGGGAAAACGCGCAGCTGCTGAGCGAGCCGCTCCTCCACTCCCACCACGAGCGCGATGGTGTCGATGTCCCCGCAATCGATCACGTACTCTTCTCCAATCTGACGGAGCGCGCCATAAACGTGGTAGACATCGCCCACCGTCGGGCCGTCCGGATCCTCGTTGTTGGAAGGGTCATCGGTGTCCACGCCGATCACCGTGGCCGTGCCGGTGGCATCGGAGACGGACCACACGCCGTCTGCATCGGGCTCGGACTCCACCGTCACCGCTTCGAGCCGCACCCGGGTGCCCTCAAAAACCTCGTCCGCGATGTCCGCAATGTCCAGCCAGACCCCAATCGGAGTGGCACTCCAATAGTTCACAAAGACGTACTCGGTAATGTCGACGAGCTGGGTGTTGCCGTCCTGCTCGACGACCGTGCCGGTCAACTCGAACACGTCTCCCACTTCCGGTTGGCGGTCGGCATTCCACCAAGGAGGATTGGCCTCCACCACCACGTCTGGACCGACACAGTAGATGCCGTTCCATGCCCCGAAGTCGTCCTGGATGTACCAGGTGTCTCCGAAATACTCGGTGACCTTGCCTGAAATGGTCACGGTCTGGCCTTCGTAGGGGCTCATGTCCGCCTCGCCTTGCACCTCCGCACAGCTGAGGATTTGGGCTTGGGCAGCAAACAATGGGGCGAGGAGCGCGATCAGTGCACCCCCACGGAGAAGGATTCGGTTCATGTCCTCAATTACGGCATTTCCCTCCAATGCCATGCCGGAAGAAGCGCTGCGGATCAGTCGACCCAAGCGACATCGCCAGTGGCGACATCGTACACCCCGCCCACGATGGCAATCTTGCCTTCGGCCTCCAGGCCGGACAGGATGGCGCTTTCGCTGCGGAGCGCGGCGATGGTCTTCTCGACGTTCACCGAGCTGCACCGGTCGAGGTTGGCCGGGCTGTCTTCTTCACCCACCTCTGCCTTCGTGGCGTTGACGGCGGGCTGGATGCGCCCGAGCAATCCCGTGAGGTGTCCGTCCTCGAGTCCAGCCCAAGCGCCTTTCACGGCACCACAGCGGGTGTGGCCCAACACCAGGATGGCCTTGCTGCCAGCATACTTGGTGGCGTACTCGAGGCTGGCGATGAGATCGGGCGAAGCGACGTTGCCGGCAACCCGGGCGACGAAGAGGTCTCCGGAAGCGGCATCGAAGATGTGCTCCACCGGGGCGCGGCTGTCGATGCAAGACAAAACGGCTGCGTAGGGAAACTGTCCACCGGCGGCGTCCTCGAGGAGGGCAGCGCGGTTCCGCTTGGAAGCGTCTCCCGAAGTGGAACGACGCACGCCATCCTTGAGAAGGGCCACGGCGTCTGCGGGAGAAAGGCTTTGCTGCAATTCGGCGCCCATGGCACCCTCGAGGGCGAGATACTGATCAACCATGTGCGCAAATTAGGACCCATCATCATGCCGCGGCGCTGCATTCGCATTTGAAAACAAGGCTGAAATCCACAGAGATTCCCCACGCCCATCCGCCCGCGGGGTGAATGCGCGGTGTATTTTTGCCGCGCTTTCGGCATTGAACAATGCGCAGCCCGGGAGGTTTGACCCACGAGGCCCCGTCGATTTGCCTGTTCATCCAGCTGCGGAGCCATTCAATTCGAGACACAAACACGCCACTTCAATTCACACCTCATGTCCTTTACCGGCCAATCCTTCCCCGACCTCTCCGTCACCGCCATGAACGAAATGGGCGACGCCAAGACGATCAACGTCCGCGACATCGCCGTTTCTCAAAAGAAGAAAGTCCTTCTGTTCTGGTACCCCAAGGACTTCACCTTCGTCTGCCCGACTGAACTGCACGCTTTCCAAGCCGCCCTTGCCGAATTCGAGAAGCGCAACACCGTGGTCATCGGCGCCTCTTGCGACACCGCTGAAGTGCACTTCGCCTGGCTCAACACGGCCAAAGACGACGGTGGCATCGAAGGCGTCACCTACGACCTCATTGCGGACAGCAACCGCAACCTCTCCTCCATCCTCGGCATCCTCGACGGCACCATGTCCGACGAGATTGGTGAGGACGGCATGCCCCTGATGGAAGGCGACAACGTCACCTATCGTGCCACCTACCTCATCGACGAGGACGGCGTCGTGTTCCACGAGGGCGTCAACCACATGCCGTTGGGCCGCAATGTGCAGGAGTTCCTCCGCCTGATCGACGCCTTCACCCATGTGCAGGAAAAAGGCGAAGTCTGCCCCGCCAACTGGGAGACCGGCAAGGACGCCATGACCGCCAACCGCGACGGCGTCGCTTCCTACCTCTCTTCCCACTGAGTCATGGTCGAGGAGCTCAAGGACGACACGCTGCAGGAGTTCATCGGATCCCACGACAAGGTGGTGGTCCAGTTCTCGGCGACCTGGTGCGGCAATTGCCGGATCATGAAGCCCAAGATGAAAAAGCTTGACGCGGAGCACGACGGCATCGCCTTTGTGACCGTCGACGCGGAGAAATTCCCGAACTCCCGGGCGCTGGCCACCGTGGACAACCTGCCCACGTTTGCCGCCTTCCGCAATGGAGCGCTGCACGGCCAAGTCCAGACCAACAAGTTTGACGTCTTGAAAGCCCTCGTCGATGAAGTTGCCGATCATTAAGCACTTGGTCCGCTTCGGCGCCGAACGGGACGTGGACTTCCTTCACGAGACCCTCGAGACGCTGGAGAACCTCACCGAGTGCGAAGCGCTGCCCGATGAGGACCTCGACGTCCTTGGAGAGCTGTTGAGCAACCTGCATGGGGCCCTCGAAGTCTCGGAGGCCATGCAGAACGGCGCCTCTGAGAAGGACGCCCTCAACGGGTTCATGCAACGCGTCATGGGCTCCATCGACCGCGGCTGATCGCCATCCCGCTTTGAAAAACCCGGGGTCCCCGCTCAGGAGGCCCCGGGTTTTTTGCGTTCGGCCCTCACCGTCCAGGGCCCACCATTCACCATTCGAATGGATGCAGAACTAAAGAAGCCCGCATCGCTGCGGGCTTCTGTTGTGAATCGGAATGAGTCCGGTGGTAGCTCCGACAGGAATCGAACCTGTATCTAGGGTACCGGAAACCCTCATTCTATCCATTGAACTACGGAGCCG
>CBFHWV010000006.1:0-2434 GCA_965659565.1 uncultured Flavobacteriales bacterium | reverse complement strand
GTTGTGGAGGTACGGGGATTCGAACCCCGGACCTCTTGCATGCCATGCAAGCGCTCTAGCCAGCTGAGCTATACCCCCTCCACAAGGTGGTTCCCCTTCCCGTCGGAAGTGGGGGGCAAATATACGCGGTTCCTTGATTCGTCCTACCCCCTCTTGGCAATCATTCCTCGACCCAAACGGGAACGACGGCAGCGCCCGGATCACGGGCGGTTCGGAGCCAATGCAGCCCGTGCACGTGAGGCACCCTCCGCCCCTGCCCTTCCAGCACCAGGCGGCCGTCAGGTGCCAGCAGGAGCCACTCCTCTCCGACTGGCTCAGGCCAGTGGTCTCCAGGCTGCAGCCACCAACCGGAGGTGGAGCGGGAATGTGGGGCGCGTTCGTGCAGCCCGACGAAGACCGACTCCGTGGGCACGGCCACGTCCACCAAGACCGTGTCAAAGCCCAGCGTAAAATTGGTGCGGGAGGAACGGAACACGGCGGCGTCCGGGCTTCCGTTGCCCGCCGTGAGGTCAGTCCAGCTGTCCGAGGCGCCGACCACGAGCAGCCGCCCCTCGGGATCCAGGGCGAGGTCCCGGACATCCTCGTCTCCACCGGCGCCAAAGGTGTATTGTCCAAACCAAGCCCCCGTGGGGCCAAACCGGGTCTGGACGAGCGCCCCAGCGCCGCCCTCGCCCTTGGTGGTGGTGCGGGCTGCACATTGGACCACATCGCCGGTCCAGAGGACATCCCGCGCGGGACGGTCGGCCGCACTGACGGTCTCCACGACCCACTCCTGCCCCCATTCGGCCGTCTCCATTGGATCGGGAACCGCGGCCAATCGGCCGAACACCGCATTCAAGGTGCCGTCGGGCGACGTCAAGGTGCCCGCCCAAGCCACGCCCTCGGCGCTGGCGGTCAAGCGGTGCAATTCGATGTCCGGGTCTTCAATGGCGGCCACATCGCTGACGATGGGGTTGCCGTTGTCCACGGTGACCGCCAGGATGGCGTGCGGCGCGAGCGGAAAGCCGGTCCTGCGCACCGCGATGTACAACGTGTCGGCGTGCCAATCGGCATCCAGTGCTTCCATGCCTTCCGTCCCGTTCAGCAATGCCCATCCCGGTGCCGCATCGGCAGACCCCGACCACAGGCCCACTTGGATGCCCGTCGGCACAGCGGGAGCGGTCATGGACGCCGTGTGTCCGACCACCAGAAAGGTGCTGCCCCCCGCAGGCGTCAAGGCCGCTGTGAATGCTGCACCAGGCGCCGTCAGGTCGAATTCGGCCACCACCCCATCCGTGGCGTGGACCCCCATCAAATGGCCTTCCCAGGCTCCCCCGCGCGGCGCATCATACAGCACCCAGGCGACGCTGGAATCGGAAGAGGCCCGCACCACATCCCGCACCACGATGGAGGACGGCGTGTCGGTCGAGGCGGCCGGGTCGCCGGGAAAGGTGAAGGACCACAGGTGGTCCAAGGCGGTGTCCAAGGCCATCACGAATCCCTTGCGGCCCACTGGGCCAGCTTGGGTGTCGCTGCCGGCTTGAAACAACACGGGACTGGTGGTTTCTCCGGCGACCAAAACGCCCGCGTCATCGGACCAAACGGCCTGACAGGACTCCTCGCCCACGCCGCCAAAGACGCGGACTTCGAGAACGCCCGGCGCTTGAGCGTGGACCGCGGTGGCGACCGCCATGGCCAGCAAAAGACACAGCCTGTTCATCCGCGCAATGTGGTGAGGTAGGCCTCGCGCATGTGGTGCATTTGCCGGGCCACTTCGGCAAAGCGGTCGAGGGCCAGCATGTTGGCCCCGTCGCTCTTGGCAATGGCCGGATCGGGGTGGGTCTCGATGAACACCCCATCGGCGCCAGCCGCTACGGCCGTGCGCGCCATGTGCGCAATGAGTTCGGGCCGGCCACCGGTGACGCCGGACGCCTGGTTCGGCTGCTGCAGGCTGTGCGTCAGGTCCATGATGGTGGGCGCGAAGCTGCGCATGGCGGGGAAACCGCGGAAGTCGACCACGAGGTCCTGGTAGCCGAAGGTGGTGCCCCGCTCGGTCACCCAGGCCTTGCCGTTGCCGCTGTCGTGGACCTTGGTCACCGCATGCTGCATGGATTCAGCGCTGAGGAACTGGCCCTTCTTGATGTTGACCACCTTGCCCGTGTTGGCCGCGGCGACAACGAGGTCGGTTTGGCGACAGAGGAAGGCTGGGATTTGCAACACATCGACATGCTCGGCTGCGAGGTTCGCCTCTTCGGCGGTGTGGATGTCGGTGGTTACGGGGATGCCGAAGCGCTCTCGAACAGCGGACAGGATGCCCAGCGCCCGCTCATCCCCGATGCCGGTAAAACTGTCGATGCGGGACCGGTTCGCCTTGCGATAGCTGCCTTTAAAAATGAGTGGCAGGCCAAGGGAAGCGCAGGTCTCCTGCAGGGACTCAGCAATGCGAAAGGCCATG
>CBFHWV010000005.1:43229-54493 GCA_965659565.1 uncultured Flavobacteriales bacterium | reverse complement strand
GCCAGAGTGGTACGGTCAATGGAGAGTACGATCCGGGAACGGGCAACACGGTCCTCGAGTACGCCAACTTCAACTACCAAGGAACAGAATTGGCCAACGCCGATGCGTCGGGCATGACCCACTTGCACTTGGATGTGTGGGTGGAGCCAGGAACCGATCGCCAGCTGAAAGTGACCCCCATCAATGCGGCGCCAGGAGGCAACCAAGAGTTCTTGGTCAATGTCCCCTTGACCCCCGGAGCTTGGAACAGTGTGGATCTGGCCCAGACGGAGTTTACCGGCATGACCTGGGAGAACCTTATTCAAATGAAGTTTGACGGCCAGTTCAACGGCGATGGCTCTGCCAATCCTGCGGGTTGGAACGTCTACCTCGACAACATCTACTTCTGGAACGATGGAAGTGGAGACAACGGCGGTGGGGGTGACCCAGGAGATGGTGGCGACCCCGGCACGTCTTTGGTCAACTTGACGTTTGACGATGCCGCTTCTGTGGACCCCTGGCAAGCTGTTGCCGACGCGACGAACTCTGATGAGGCCAGTCTCGCATGGAACGCCAGTGGCGTGGAGACTGGAGCCCTTGAAATGTCAGGAACGAACTCCGCCGACGGTGTTGGACGGGCCTACATCTTCCAGTACATCGACGCAAATGTGGACTACGCCGGGTCGAGCCAAGTCACGCTGAGCTTCGACGTGAAGTCAGATGGCCCGCTTGTCGGCGCAGCAGTCCAGATGCAAACCGAATTCCCTGGAGCAGGCACGATCAACACGTTTGACATTCAGAACCAAGGCATCAATGATGCGGGTTGGACCAACTTGTCTTTCGACTTCGACAACATCTCCGGAAACGGCATCTTCCGCTTGCAATTCAACATCGCTGCAGGAGCGTTTGTCGGAGCAGGAGGCACGCTCTTGGTCGACAACATTTCCTTGACCGGTTCAGGTTCCGGTGGCGGCGGTGGTACCACCGACACGTACGATGTGACGTTCAATGTCAACACGGCCAACATCACAGTGGGCCCGAATGGCATGTACCTCGGAGGTGGCGTCTTTGGTGGCGCTCAAGCGCATGCCATGTCCGATGACGATGGTGACGGCACGTACAGCGTGACAGTGGCTGTGGACGCCGGTACCGCCGGCAACTACATCTTCCTCAACAGCCCTGCCAACGATGCGGATTGGGGGACCAAGGAAAACTTGGCTGGCTTGCCATGCGGCGATCCGGGCAATTTCGATGACCGCATTTTGCCGGCCGTCACGGAGAACACCACCATCAGCACTTGCTTCGGGGAGTGCAGCACGGACGGCACGTGTTCAGCACCGGCCCAGACGTATGACATCACCTTCCAGGTGGACATGAGCCAAGCTGGACTGGTCGACGGCGACATTGCCTACGTCAACGGCAGCTTCAACGGCTGGTGCGGAGCGTGCAACCCGCTGAGCGACGACGATGGCGATGGCATCTGGACCGCCACCCTTCCTCTGGAAGCCGGTGTGATTGAATACAAGTACACCATCAATGGCTGGACGGCTCAAGAGGAGCTCACCGTGGGTTCTGATTGTGACTACATCCCGACGGATGGATTTGCCAACCGCGGTGTGGAGATCATTGACGCACCGATCGTGCTCGACGTGGTGTGCTACAACAGCTGCGAGGCGTGTGTCATTGGAGGCGATGTGAACGGTTGCACCGACGAGCTCGCCGCCAACTACAACAGTGCAGCCACCATTGACGATGGCACCTGTACTTACCCCGTCACCTTCAAGGTGGACATGAGTGACTACACCGGCACGTACGGCGTGGTCAATGTCAACGGCAGCTTCAACGGCTGGTGCGGAGGGTGCAATGCCATGACCGGCATCGGCGACAACGTATACGAAGTGACCATCAACGTGCCTGCCGACACCATTGAGTACAAGTTCACCCTTGACGGATGGACGGCTCAAGAGGAGTTTGCGGGAGGCGAAGAGTGCACCTCCACCATTGATGGCTTCACCAACCGCTCCTCGATCATCACGGGGGCGACGGAGCTCGACGTGGTCTGCTACAACTCGTGTGCGACCTGTGAAAATGCAGGTTCCGGCGGTGGCAGCACCGACCTTGTGGCCACGCTCGACGTGAGCTGCAGTGGTTTGACCGACATCACCAGTGTCCGCATCACGGGCCCATTCTGGGGCTGGGATCCAAATGGAGGGCCTGAGGCCACGGCCAATGCGGAGGGACTCTACGAAGTGGTCTTCTCGCCGGCACCTGACGCCGACATGGAGTACAAGTGGTTGATCAACGGAGAGCAGGAAGACTTGCTCGACTTCAGTGATGAAGACCTCGATGGCGACGGCTACAACGATTTCCTGAACGCGGATTGCGTGCCGATCACGGACTACTTCAGCTATGCCAACCGTCAGTGGACCGTCGGGTCCGGTGACATCGCCGACACGTGGAGCCAGTGTGCCCCATGCCCCGCAGCGGACAGCGTGCTGGTGACCATCACAGTGGACATGAGCGAGGAGTCCGTCAACCCCATCGGGGTGTTTGTGGCGGGCAGCTTCCAGGGCTGGTCCCCGGGTAGCACCATCGGGACGGACAATGGCGACGGCACTTGGTCTTACAGCTTCAACGCCATGCCAGGAACGGACGTCCAGTACAAGTGGCTGAACGGAACGGACTACTCTTTTGAAGAGAATGTCCCCACCGACTGCCGCTTTGCTGATACCAACCGGGGCTTCACTGTGCCCAACGAGGACTACAGCCACCCCGTTCACTGCTTCGGAAGCTGCAACCCCTGTGGAGCGGCGACATACGCAGCCACGTTCACGGTCCTGACCGACAACATCACGGTGGCGGCAGATGGCATGCACATTGCCGGTGCCTTTGAAGGATGGTCTGGAACGGCCATGAGCGACAATGGCGACGGAAGCTGGTCGATCACCCTCGACCTTGAGGCGGGCAGCTACGAGTTCAAGTTCCAGAACGGCCTCGGAGGCTGGGAGGAGCTCGATTGCGGTGGCAACCGCTCTGTTTCGGTCGATGGCTCCGGAGCCGTGTCCTACACCGGTTGCTTTGCCCAATGCGGTGAGAGCACCGCGTGCAGCGTGGACCCCGACCCCGCCAACATCACGTTCCGTGTGGACATGAGCGAGGTGACCGATTTGATTGCGGACAGCGTGTACATGATTGCCGGCTTCACCGATCCCGTGTGGCAAGCCGGTGCGATTCTCATGGACGACACCGATGGTGACCTCGTGTATGAGGCGACCGCACTGGTTTCCGGCCCGGCCAGCATTGCGTACAAGTTCTTCAACGGAAATCCTTTCCCGAATGGCGTGGGCACCGAGGTCGGTGGCGAAACCGCGGACTTTGCAGCCGGCGGCTGCGGTGTAGACAACGGTGTGGGCGGATTCAACCGTACCTACGACCGTTCCGGTTCGGATGAGGTCCTTGACATTGTTTGCTTCAACAGCTGTGCCGCCTGTGGCGATGCTCCGTTGGATGGCACGGAAGTGACCTTCAGCGTGGACATGAACAACTACTCCGGCACCTTCGGTTTCGTGAACGTCTCCGGCACGTGGAACGAATTCTGCGGAGACTGCAACCAGATGACCGACGATGACCTGGACGGCATCTGGACGACGACAGTCACGCTCCCTGAAGGCGAGAACTACCGTTACAAGTACCAGGTGGATGCATGGGCTGACCAGGAAGACCTGGCGCCTGGAGACAACCCCATCGGTCCTTGCGTCGTGAAAGAGGGAGGCTTCACCAACCGCGATCTCGACGTGGCAGGAACCGATGCCATCGTACTCGATACCGTGTGCTGGGCTTCATGCCAAGCGTGCATTGGTTCTGGTGATGTGGCCGGCTGTAACGACGATACGGCCAGCAACTATGATTCAGCGGCCACGGCCAATGATGGAAGCTGCCTGTACAACGTGACCTTCAGCGTCAACATGAGCGAGTATGCGTTGGCTGACGGAGACTCCGTGTACGTGAATGGTGAGTTCAATGGCTGGTGCGGACCCTGCAATGTCATGCTCGACGAGGATGGTGACGGTGTGTACCAGACCACCATTGAGCTGACCAGCGACTACTATGAGTACAAGTACACCATCAACGGCTGGTCTGCCGAGGAGAACTTGGCTGGCATCGGCGGATGTGTCACGGAGAACTTCGGCTTCACCAACCGTGTGTTGCAGTTGTTCGCCAACCAAAGCGAGCCGGTCGTGTGCTGGAACAGTTGTTCCAACTGCGAAGGCGGTGGCGACATCTCAGGTTGTACGGACCCAGGTGCGGTCAACTACGCGGCCACGGCTACTGTGGATGACGGTTCTTGCCAATACAACGTCACCTTCCAGGTCGACATGTCCACGGCTGGACTGGCGGCAACAGACGTGGCTTACGTCAACGGAGGATTCAATGGCTGGTGCGGCACTTGCAACCCCATGTCCGATGACGACATGGACGGTGTGTGGACCGTGACATTGCCATTGCCCGCTGGTGAGCACGAATACAAGTTCACCATCAACGGATGGGACATGCAGGAAGAGCTCACGGTTGGAGACGTCTGTGATTGGAATCCGAATGACACGTTTGCCAACCGCGGCTTCAACCTGACGGGGGACCTCGTGCTCGACGTGGTGTGCTACAACAGCTGCTACTCCTGTGACGTGAGCACAGGTTGTACGGACGAAAATGCCCAGAACTACGACATGGATGCCGACGTGGACGATGGCTCTTGCGCCTACATGGTGACCCTGCGCCTCGACATGAGCCAGCAAATGGTGTCTGCCAATGGCGTGCACGTGGCCGGTTCCTTCCAAGGCTGGGATCCAGCAGGAACGCCCATGACCACCCCGGGTCTGGACCTCTACGAGTACTCCTTGCAGTTGGCCAATGGCGCCCACCAGTTCATTTACATCAACGGCAACGCCTGGGAAGGTCAAGAGACGGTTCCAGCCGAGTGCGGTGCGGACAATGGTCTTGGCGGGTACAACCGCGAGATCATCGTGAGTGGAGCGGACATGGTGCTCGATGTGGTGTGCTTGAACAGCTGCACCGCTTGCACGGGCTGTACCGATCCGCTGAGCATGGAGTTCAGCCCATTCGCGGGTGAGGACGACGGTTCTTGCGCCACGCCGCTGGTGTTCGGCTGCACGTACTCAGATGCGGACAACTACAACCCGGCAGCCAACATGGAAGATGGAAGCTGTGAATTCACGGGAGGCAGCTCTTGCCCAACCGACATCGATGGCGACGGTTCCACGGCTGTGGGTGACCTGCTCATCATCCTTGGCTCCTTCGGCCAGTCCTGCGAGTAATTCTCAGGATTCAATGAATGAGTGGAAGGGCCGCCTCAGAAATGAGGCGGCCCTTCTGTTTTGTTCGGGCACGTCTTGGTGTGGCGCGCCAAGCGGGAGGTTACTTTTGTGACATGGATTGTCTGGTTTCCAGTCGCCTTCCCTCGTCATGGGGGGAGTACACCATCTCCGCTTATGGTACGGAGGGGGAGCGCTTTCCTCATGTGGTGCTTCACCGGGAGGTGGAGCGTGCTGAGGGGAAGCCGGTGCCGGTCCGGATCCACAGTGAGTGTATGACGGGCGATGTCTTTGGCAGTGCCCGCTGTGATTGCGGACCGCAATTGCACCAAGCACTGGCTCATTTCAAGGAGCACGGTGGTGTCCTGATCTACCTGAGACAGGAGGGCAGGGGCATTGGATTGGTCGAAAAGCTCCGAGCTTACAATCTGCAGGACGAGGGAATGAACACCTTCGAAGCCAACGAAGCCCGCGGGCACCAAGCGGACGGCCGGGACTACCAGGCGGCCATTGAGATCCTTCAAGATCTCGGCGTGCAAAACGTGGAGCTCTTGACCAACAACCCGGAGAAAGTGGCGGCATTGGAGCGGGGAGGGCTGGCTGTCACCCGCAGGGCAGTTCATGTGCCGCAAACCAGTGACAATGCCGCTTATCTCCAGGCCAAGGCAGAGATCACGGGGCACTTGTTGGGCCGCTGAACGGCACCTGTCGCCGGCAGTCAGGTCCAGTGGTCGCGGGCTGCGCGGAAGGTCTGCATGTGCGCCTCCACAATGCGGTTGATGTCCTTCGAATAACCGCCTCCCATGGCGCAGGCCACCCCCAAGTCTCGTTCGCGACAAGATTCGAAGACCAGTTGGTCTCGTCTGCGACAACCGTCCATGGTCAAGGACAATTTGCCCAGCTTGTCGGAATCCAGAACGTCGACGCCGCATTGGTACAAGACCACGTCCGGCTGCGCCTCCGAAAAAGCCCGATTCAGGCCCTCGGTGAGCTTCTGTAGGTATGCGAGGTCTCCTGTGCCGTCCGGCAGCGGGATGTCCAAGTCGCTGCGTTCCTTGTGGAAGGGGTAATTGCTGGCGCCGTGCATGCTCATGCAATAGATGTGCGCACGCTCTGCGGCAAGGGCGGCAGTTCCATTGCCTTGGTGGACATCGAGGTCCACAATCAAGATGCGCTCGGCCAATCCGTGTTCGTGAAGCCAGTCCGCAGCCAGGACGAGGTCGTTGAGCAGGCAAAATCCTTCGGGACGGTGCGCAAAGGCGTGGTGCGTACCACCGGCGATGTTGAGTGCCGCACCACCCTGTGCTGCGACTTTGGCACACTCTACCGTCCCCTGCATGATGATGCGTTCCCTCATGACGAGCGCCGGAGACCAAGTGAAGCCGGATCGCCGCTCATCGGCCTTGCTGAGTTGACCGGAGGAAAGGGCGGACCAATATTCCTGCGTGTGGGTTCTCAGGATGTCAACGGGGTCCATTGGAGTTGGCGAAATCCAATGCTCAGGCTCCGCCATGCCTTCCAGCGTCAACTGCCCGTGGAGGAGGTTGTATTTCTCCATCGGGAAGCGGTGGTTCTCCGGAAGAGGGTGAGAATACGTTTTGTCGTGTGCAATACTGATGGCCATGAAGAGGGGAGGGCTTCAGTTTAGTGTGTTGTAAATGAGCGACTAAAATGCGTGATTGCGCACTCGTGGTCTGTTGAAACGAATTGGTTGAAATTCCGTTTGCACAAAGGTTCGTTCGACGCAAACCTTTGGTTTATGAGATTGAGCTGGGTTCTGTGCTGCGGTTTGTGGACGGCGACAATGCCAACAGGCGTTCATGCTCAGGATGCGAGTCGGCGCATGGACCCAGACGTCTGGTTTGCCCAAGACAACATTTCGACTGCGTTTCAGTTCGGACAGCAGGTTTCTGGAGGCGATGCAGATTGGTGCGAAGTGGCCATTGGGCGCGAGCATCTGGTCTCGCCTTTTGGCCATGACGGGGCGCCTTACTGGATCAAGAGCGGTGACCTGAGATTGGTGCTCGATTCAGCGGGCACCAATTTGAGCGTCAGCCACAACATTGGGTTCAATTATGGCGCATTCTCTTTCGTTCACCGAGGCCGACTCATGTCTTTGGGAGGCATAGGGTTTTGGGAGCAACACGCCAAATTGATCGAGTTCAGCGAGGCCACAGGTGAATGGGAGCTGCTGGGTACCAATTCGGGCCCTGGATTTGTGAAGGCCTCTGGATGTTGGTTGGAGCCTGGAGGCGGTGCAGTCGTGGCGGTGTCGCACGAAACCGATGCGGAGCCGATTGGAGGCCAGGTGTGGAGGTTGGACTTGCGCAATTTCAAGTGGGAGCGGTTGGGCGTTCTGACCGAAGTTTTTAGAGCCTTTCATCCGGGCAGCAATTCTGCCACGTTGGAAACAGAGGACTTCGTCTGTTGGGTTCGCAACCACCAGAGTGTGGTCGTTCGAAAATCCGATCACAGTGCGGTGTTGTCAAAGGCCTGGCTTTCACAGGATTTGACGCGATTGCGTCGCGCCGCTGAAGGAGTGCAAGTGCAAGTGGGTCAGGGGAATGTAATTGAATGGTGGGAGCCGGCGGCTTCCGGTATGCCAGAGAAACAGGCTTCCTTGGATTTGGCGAACTTGTTTTCGGAGGCCACGCTCCACATGGAGGCTACGTCGTTGTGGGGGCCAATTCTTGAGTTGGCCGAAGAACCGTCCAAGTCGGCAAATGAAGGCATGGGTTGGCGCATTCCTGCATTGCTGCTGGCTTTGCTTGCGGGCATTGGGGGAGGATGGGCATTCGGAAGGCGCCGTCCCGTGGCAATGGTGATTCAAAATGGAGCGCAGAGGGTCGGCAGCGCATCTGTCGCTTTGACTTCTGATACTGAACCTGAAGCCAAACCACAGCCTTCTCAGCCTGCGTCCAACATGTTGAGTCCAGTCGTTCTGGAGCTGGAGGCCTTGGGTGCTTCAGTCTTGACGAGTGACGAGTTGAACGCGCACCTCGGGCTGGATGGACAGGTTTCCTCAGAGTCACGGCGGGCCCGAAGGGCACAATTCATCCGGGATGTCAATCGGGAGTATCAACTGAAATATGGAGTGGACTTGATTTTCCGCGAGCAGGATCCCAACGACCGCAGGCGGACCCAGTACATCATCCGCCCCCACTGACGGCCCGCATGAGTTCCATGCACACCACGGCACCGATTGTGCCCACTGCATAGCCCAACACGGCGAGCAGGACGCCCACAGGGGCCAGGGCAGGACTGAATGCGCTCGCCACGATGGGCGCGCTGGCTGCGCCTCCGACATTGGCCTGACTGCCCACAGCCACAAAGAAGAATGGCGCGCGGATGATCTTGGCCACCACCAGCAGGATGGTGACGTGAACGAGCATCCAAAGCAGCCCAATCAGAATGACAGGCCAGTAACGCTCCCAAGAGTGAATGAGTTCGCCGATGTCCATTTTGGCACCAATGGTGGCCACCAAAACATACAGGAAGACGCTTGCAAGCTTGCTGGCTCCTGCACCTTCGTAGGTGCGCATGGGCGTGAAACTCAGGGACACCCCCATGGCGGTGGCCAAGAAGACGAGCCAGAAAAAGTGGGACTTCAGGCTGCTGAGAAAGCGGACAGGGGAATCTGGATTTTGGGCCAAAGCCGCATCAAACGAATGGGTGATGCCACCGCTGATCTGGGTCCCCAGGAAGTGCGCCAATCCCACCATGAGGAAAATGACGCCCAACAGGACCATCAAGTCGTGGAAGCTCGGGATTCTGGCGATGCTGGATTGGTACGCTTCGACCTTTTCCTTCAGGGCATCCACAGCGGAGGCGTCGGCTTTCAGGCGCTTGTCAATCACCGCACTCATTCCCGCGCCGATCAGCAGGAAGGGCATCCAGAGGTTGGCGACAAACACATCCACGATGATCATGACGCTGAATTGGTCGTCCATCGCTTGCGAAATCTCTTTGAGTGCGGTCTGATTGGCTCCGCCGCCAATCCAGCTTCCCGCAATGGTGGACAGCCCTCGCCACAAGGCGTCGGGCGCATCTCCGCCAAAGACGTCGGGCCGGATTTGCCCCACGAGCCACAAGGCCATCGGCCCGCCAATGATGATGCCTGCGGTCGCGGCAAAGAACATGATCAGCGCTTTGGGCCCCAGGTTAAAGATGCCCTTGAGGTCGATGGACAGGCAGAACATCAGCAAACTCGCTGGCAGCAAATACCGGCTCGCCACATAGTACAGGTTGCTGCCTTCACCGGCCGCAATGATGCCGGTCGAATTCAAGATGGCGGGCAGGAAGTAGGCCATCAACAGGGCCGGGACAAACTTGTAGAAACCGGAGAATCGGGGCAGTCGCGCTGTGTGGAACACGAGGGCGAGGCAGGCCATGAGCAGGCCGAAAATGGGGGCGTCTTGTGTGATCACGGTCCCAAGATAACGGGCCGGTCAGCAGTGTCCTGAGCGCAGGTGCATTGTATTTTCGGGCGTGCGCTATTCCGTCATCGTTCCACTCTTCAACCGACCCGATGAAATCCGGGAGCTCCTCGAGAGTCTCTTGGAACAGACTTTCACGGACTTCGAGGTGTTGGTCGTGGAGGATGGCAGTGAGCACGGGGCGAAAGAGATTGTGGAGTCGTTCAAAGGCAGACTCGACGTCCATTACCACTGGAAGGAGAACACCCGGCAGGGCTTTACCCGGAACTACGGGTTTGAGCGGGCCAAAGGCGAGTGGTTTGTCGTCTTCGATTCAGATTGCCTCATCCCCCCGCATTATTTCCAAGCGGTGGAGGCGCATTTGTCGGCGCACCCTGAAGTGGATGTCTATGGCGGGCCGGATGCGGCTCACGAGGGGTTCACCGATTTGCAAAAGGCCATCAGCCACGCCATGACCTCCCCGCTGACCACAGGGGGGATTCGGGGCGGCAAGCACACGGTCGGGACCTATCATCCACGCTCCTTCAACATGGGCATTTCTCGTGCAGCATGGGAAAAAAGTGGCGGATATCGGATCAGCGTCAAAGGGGAGGACATCGAGTTCTCGATGCGGTTGATGGCGCATGGCTTGCGCAGTGACTTGATTGAGGACGCGTATGTCTACCACAAACGAAGGACCGACTTCGCCCAATTCAACCGCCAAGTCCGCTTTTTTGGCCGGGCGAGGGTCAACATCCGCAAGTTCTTTCCCGGCTCATTGCGGCCCATCCACTGGATGCCAACGCTGTTCTTGTTCTACCTCATCGCCATGGTTCCGGCAACGGCGTGGTTGCGCTGGAAAATGGAGGGGGCGGCAACTTCTGGTGCGCTCTGGTTGCTGCCCGTGGTGCCATACGTGCTGTGGCATTGGGCCTTGTTTTTTGAAGCTTGGGCCAAAACGGGAGCGCTGAGGGTGGCTTTGCTGGTCCCCAAGGCCGCCCGGATCCAGCTGGCCTCATACGGATGGGGGCTGCTATCGGAATACGTCGCGGTGGTGGTGTTCCAACGCCGCGATTCGACCATCGGCGACATCCGGGAGGTTCCGGCCATTCCGACGAACACTCCTTGATATGGCGCACTTGAGATTGTGGGTGACGGCGTTGGCCGTCTGCGGTATGGGACATTTGGCCCTGTGCTTGTCTTGGCCGCCTGAATGCGCAGTGGAGGTGTCCCTCCCGTGCTCTTCTGACCGTGAAGCCGGGATGGCCAGTCTGCCCGTGCGCCTTCCAGTGGAAGATCTGGCTGTGCCTTTCTGGGACGGCATCTGGGAGGACCCCATTCGCAGTGGGGAAGGGGTGACTTGCACGTCGCTCGGTCCAGATGGTGTGCATGCCGTTGCCGGACGCTTGGTATGGGGAGACGGGGCGAACTGTCGTTTGGAAGCCTCCTGGAAGGTGGCGTCCGTTCCGTTTCATTTGCGGGCTTTTGGCGTGCTGTTTGGCGCGAGGGCGCAAATGGAAGACGCCCTGACCACATGGCT
>CBFHWV010000005.1:31259-43129 GCA_965659565.1 uncultured Flavobacteriales bacterium | reverse complement strand
CGTCGAGGCCGAAGCCGACTGAATCAGCGTATCTGCACGCGCGTCGTCATGGGCTGTGCCGGAGTCCCCTCCATCGGGCGGACCTGCAAGATGACCAAGCCGGCAGACAAGTTCAGAGCAGGCCGCACGGTCCAGCCTTGGGCACTGGAAGCGGCATGGACCATGCACCGGTCCAGATCTCGACCGCGGAGATCGAGGGCGACAACCTCGTAACGGCCTCCGGACGGCAAGCCAGTGAGTTGCCATTGTCCCGACGTCGCGGGATTCGGGAAGGCAGTCAGGTGGGCTTCGGAAGTCTCGAGATCGCCCACGCTGCTCACCAGTGGGTTGCCCTCGCAATCGTAGCCTTCGGCGGCGTATTCGCAGCCGCCATTTTCTTCCGTAGCCGCCTCCTCGAAGTTGCACGCCGTCGCATCGGTGCAGCCAGGGATTTCCGCCGTGTCGCACACCCCGTCGCCGTCGAGGTCTGCCTCGCATGCGCCACCGCATTCGCCCAAGGCGTCGAGGTAATCGCAGCTGCCGTCGTCGGTGTTGGCTTCCGCGTCATAGGTGCAGCTGGACGGATCCATGCAGCCTTCGATCACCACAACCAAATCCCCTTCGTCCTCATCACAAACGCCATTGCCATTCTCATCCGGGCATGGCGCAACCGCGTTGCCATCGACGCAAAACGAGTGGCTTATGGAGGAGCCGAAGTCCCCCCCAGCCGTGCCGAGGACGTTGCCATCGCCATCGCTCAGCGCATACCAGCCCTGTGGCTCATAGTGCATGCCATTGCCAAACAGGTCTTCCACCGTCAAGGTGTAGCAGCCTGGTGTGGCGCATCCGCCACTGGTGATGAAGGCCCCTGAAAATTCAGAATTCACATAATCCCCGCCTTCGAGGAAAATGTCACCCGTGTCGTCGTTCTCCACCTCCCAGGTGATGCCGTAGGGCAAGAAATCGAACTGGATGTCCATGGTGAGAACCGCACCTTCGGTCACGGTGAAGTCGAGGGTTTGGGTGTCGTTGTCACCATACCCGTCCTCGCTGATGGTGCTCCAGACCGTCAGGGTGTGCGCTCCCAATCCGGCAGAGAGCTCAGGGAGTGACACCAACGTGGATTGACCAGACATCAATTCACCGCTCCAAGCCACGGAAAGGTCTGGACCACCGTCGAGGCTGAAATGAACCAGAGCTTCAGTCAGGGTGGAGGAGCCGAAGTTTTGTAAGGCGACTTCCACGGCATGGGTGGCGTTGCAGCCGACAGGGGCAATGCCCTGAATGGAAGCCACACCGCCGTCGGTGGCCACAACAGGGATGGTGCCCACACTTTCAAGGAGGCTTGCGCGGTGTTCCAGCAGGGCGTCCCGCATCCGATCGCGCTGACCGTCCGTGAAGGACGTCATGCAGCCATCGTGGCCATAGTCCATGAAATTCTCGACCATCGTGCCCTCGCACTCCATCGCATTGCACCCGATGGTGCCGGTGGTGGGCGGGGTGTCGCAAACGCGGTCTCCTTGCGCCGCGCAATTGGTCTCTTCGCCGCAGTCTTGGGTGAAGTGGAAGGTGTGGTACAACCCGAGGTAATGCCCCACCTCATGGGTGAGCGTGCGGTTCAGGTCGAAGTTGTTCATCAAGTCGAAGTTCTCACCCACGCCGAACACCTGATGGTGGACCACAATGCCGTCGAGTACGCCTGTGATGGGAGGCAGGTAGGCGTATCCCAACGGAGAGGTGCCTCCATTGAGTTTGGACGCGACGTAAATGTTGAGGTAGTCCGTTTCCGGCCAATGGCTCAAGGCTTTCACTGTTGCGTCGGCCGTGGGTGCGCTGTTGTTGTCCGTGACAATGCCGTGCTCGGCAAATTCCGGAATGATGTCTGCCACATTGAGGCGCACAATGCCATTGGTGGGCTGTCCATTGGGATCGCGAGAGGCCAGTTCGAAGTCAATGCTGATGTCGGATCCCCCTTGGCTGCCATCAAAGTCGGCATTCAACGCCGCAATGGCGCTCATGACTTGGGCCTCTGAAATGTTGGCGCCTTCGCCGACCCCATTGCCGTCGTGGAGAATGTGAACCACCACAGGCAGGGTGTACTGTTCGCCCGTTCGAAACGCGGCGGAACGGCGCTCGGCCATGGCAGCTTCGAATGCAAAAAAGCTGCGGGCAAAGGCGGTGTCGGCATCCAACTGCGTTTCGAGGTGCGACTCGGCTGCGCAACGGCCATGTTGACCGAAAGAGACCGAGGACAGAGAGGCGGCAAACAGGGCCAGTGCAGCGGACAGGATGGATGGAATGCGGGGCATTGTAGATGGGGTGTGTTCTCCACTTACTCCGATTTCCAAGATCAGGTTACATCCGGCATGTGTTTGGTCGGTAATACTTGGTTATCAACGGATTGTCCGGCATGTATAATCCGGGTATAACACTGTGACCAAACCGTAGATAAACGAAGCGGGGCCCCGAAGGGCCCCGCAAATTCAATCATAAAGTGGCGACAATCAGTCCACTTTTTCGACTTCGAGCAGCTCCACTTTGAAGACCAAGGTGGAGTTGGCGCCAATCACATCGCCGGTGGCACGAGGTCCATAGGCGAGGTCGGACGGGATGAAGAAGGTGGTCTGTCCGCCTTTTTTCATGGTCTGCAGCCCTTCGGTCCAGCCGCTGATGACCTGGTTCAGGCCGAAGGTGGCGGGCTGGCCGCGGTCGTAGCTGCTGTCAAAGGTCGTCCCATCGATGAGGGTGCCGTGGTAGTGCACGGTCACGCGGTCGTTGGCGTCCGGGCTGTCGCCTTCGCCTTCCCGGTCCACGCGGTACTGAAGGCCGCTGGCCGTCTCAATGACGCCGTCCTGGCCCTTGTTCTCGGCGAGGAACGCCTGCCCCGCCTTGAGGTTTTCATCTCCAGCGGCGGCCTCACGGGCTTGCATGGTTTCGCGCACCAACTCGTTGGCTTGGTCTGCGGTCATGGCCGGGGTGCCAGCTTGGACGTCGGCAAAGGCTTGGGCGATTTGGGCGGGAGCGTAGTCCTTGATGCCCTGGTTCGTCACGTTGGTGGCGAACAACACTCCGAGCGCGTAGCTCAGGGAGTCATTTTGATTTTCCATGGTGGGGTTTGGGGTGTTCTGTCCATTGGCTGCACATCCCGTCCATGCGAATGGAGCGAGCAGCAGGGTGGCCGCCAGGCAGGCGACAGTGAAGGGGGATTGTGTGTTCATGAGAGTCGGGTAAAGGTGAATTCCGAAGACGTGGACAAGGCCGGGTTGAAGGCGTAGCCGTCTTCGTCAAAGGCTTGCAGTTGTTCGATTTCCGTGACGCCTTCCTTCACGATGAAGCGGGCCATTTTGCCGCGCGCGGCTTTGGCGTAGGTGCCGATCATTTTGAAGGCTTCTCCGCGCTGTTCCTTGAAGTGGCACGTGACCACGGGGGAATGGCGGTCCGCGAGTCGGACGGCCTTGGCGTATTCCTGGCTGGCCAGGTTCACAATGGGGGCACCTGCGGCGTCCTCGTCGAGGGCTTGCCCCAGGGTGTCTCCCCAGAAGGCATAGAGGTCGGTTTTTCGACCTGGAGCCCAACGCGTCCCCATTTCCAGACGGTACTCCTGAATCAGGTCGAGGGGGCGCAGCAGTCCATACAGGCCGCTGAGGATGCGAAGCGATTGTTGGGCGCGGTCCAGTTCCGGCCCCGCCCAACGTTCTGCCCCCATGTTTCGGTAGACTTCGCCATGAAAGGCGAGCAGTGCAATGCGGGCGTTTCCAGGGTGGAATGGGGGTGCCCATTGCAGGTGCCGTTGGGCATTTTCTTCGGCCAGCGCAGGGCTGATGTCCATCAGCTTGGACAGCTGTGCCGGAGTCTTGCGGCGCAGCCCCTTCATCAAGGCCTCTGCTTGCGCCAGAAATTGCGGTTGACTTGCGCCCGCTTCCGGGGCCAACTCATCTTTTCTGAACGTCTTCGCAGGGGAGAGGAGCACGCGCATGGGGCCGCAAAGCTACATCAACGAAATCCGCCTTGTCCCGATGTATTTTGGGGCCATGAACCTGTCTTTGAACACCTTCATCTCGGCCGCATTTTTCAGCCTCTTGGGAACCGCTGCTCTGGCGCAGGACTGTCCGGACGGACAATCGCCATTCACCCTGCAGCTCTACACCGATGCATGGGGATACGAAGTCTACTGGGAGATGACCCCCGAAGGCGATCCATGTGGCACCAACACGCTGTACTGGGGAGGCAATGCGTCGGGGGTAGGTTGTGATGGGGAAGGCGCTGCCGAAGCCCCGGCAGGAGAATATGCTTCCAACGCCACCTTCATTCTGGACACCTTGTGCGCGACTCCAGGGGAAGCCATCACCCTGCACCATGTGGACAGCTACGGCGATGGCGGCACCTACTTTGAGGTCTATGCCGGCGGGGTGCTGACCCACAGCTTTCCCGGGACGGGCGACGGCAACGTCTGGACGTTCGACCCGTTCATGTCGAGTGGCCCCGATTATGATTCCCCTTGCGCCGCATTGGACATTGAAGTGGATGGCCCCGTGGTCTTGCTGCACAACGACAGTTGCACGGCGGCTTACGCAGAGCCGGCTGCGCCCGCGTTCGAAGGGGTGTATTCCTGCCAGATCAATGGGGGTTGGTGCGAAGGGGGCGTGACGGGCTCTGCATGGCTCAGTTTCGTGGCCACTTCCGAGAATTGCTGGATCACGGCATGCACCGATTCCACGGATTTTGACACGCAAATGGCCCTGTGGAAGGTGGACGACTGTCAGGATTTCGACACCTACGAACTGGTGGCGGCCAATGATGACTTGCCCGGAGGGTGCGACAGTGGGGCTTTTTATGCCAGCGGCTTGTGGACGGGATGCTTGGATGCCGGGGAGACGTACTGGATTCAAATCGATGGTTGGCAGGACGCTCGGGGTCAAGCCGGCGTTCGCATCGAAAGTGTGGCGGATGAACCGACCGTCACCAGTTCCGTTGGCGGGTTGGACTGCGCCTCCGACAAGGAGGAGGACCCCAACGGCACCATTGTCTTGAACATCAGCGGTACGGGAAGCAACTACAGCGTGGCTTGGATTGGGCCCAACAACTTTTCGGCTGGGGAGCAACAGATTTCTGGTTTGGGGGGCGGGACCTATTCCGCAGCCATCCTGACCAGTTGCGGCAACAGCTTGACCCATTCGGTGACGCTGACCGAACCCGATCCACTGGCCCTCAGCTTGGAGTTGGTCCAGCCGGGCTGTCCTGAACTGCCCAACGGCGAGGCCTTCCTGGAGGTCTCGGGTGGAACGGCGCCCTACGACATCCAGTGGTTGGATGTCTTCGGGGAGCTCGGTTCAGGAAACATGATCGACGGCCTGCCAGAAGGGCAATTCAGCGTTCAGCTCGAGGATGACAATGGCTGCGAGGCCGCGCTCGACTTCAGTTTGACGGCGGAAGACGATGCGTTTGCATTCACCCTTGGACCGGACACCACCTTGTGCGAAGACGGGCAGTTGGTCCTCTCTGCGCCTGCCGGTTTGGAGTACCTGTGGAGCAATGGCAGCGTAGACCAGTTCATCGTTGTCAATGCCAGTGAATTGGGGCCGGGGACCTATCCGTACACAGTGGAGGCGTCCAACGCGTTTGGCTGCAGCCATGCCGATGCGATTTTCATCACCGTCTTCGATTGCACCATGTCCACGGAAGACTTGGACGCCACCGCGCTGACCGTGGCCCCCAATCCCGCCATGGACGACATGGGGTGGGAAGTGCGCACCACGGGCAGCTTGCAGACCCAAGGTTGGGTCCTGCGGGATGCCGTGGGACGGGTGGTCCAGGCGGGCCGCTGGTCAAACCCCGGTTCAGGCGCTTTGCGCATTCCCGCCGGCCAGTTGGCGAAAGGGGCCTACACCTTGCAGTTGGAGGAGGCCAGTGAGGTGCTCCGTTTGCTGAAGCACTGATGCCCCATGTCCGCCATGATTGACTTGAGAAGTGACACTGTGACCCGCCCGACCGAAGGCATGCTTCGGGCCATGATGGCGGCCGAGACGGGCGACGATGTGTATGCGGAGGATCCGACGGTCAACCGGTTGCAGGCCACATTGGCTGAGCGCTTCGGGCATGAGGCGGGGCTCTTTTGTCCATCGGGCACCATGGCCAACCAGATGGCCATCCATGTGCACACCTCTCCCGGAGATGAGGTGATTTGCCACAGGTTGAGTCACGTCTACAATTACGAGGGCGGGGGCATTGCGAGAAACAGCGGGGCGAGTGTCCGCTTGATTGACACGCCAGCAGGGGCCATGCCAGCGGAGGTCATCCGGGCAGAAGTCAACCCTGCGGACAGCCATTTCGCGCGGACGTCGCTGGTTTGCGTGGAAGACACCGTCAACAAAGGGGGAGGGGCCGTACAAGACCTCGATCAACTTTCCGATGGAGCAGCGGCGTGCGCCGAGCTCGGTCTGCCGTTTCACCTCGATGGTGCCCGGGCGTGGAATGCCCTGAGGACCACCGGAGAGGATTGGACCCGCTACGGCCAGCGGTTCGACAGCATCTCCTTGTGCTTGTCCAAGGGACTCGGTACACCCGTGGGCTCGGTGCTGTTGGGAAGCCGGGCGTTCATCGCGGAGGCGCACCGAGCGCGGAAGGTGATGGGGGGCGGCATGCGGCAGGTCGGCATCCTGGCGGCCGCGGGATTGTATGCCTTGGAGCACCATTTCGACCGGCTCGAAGAGGACCACCGACGGGCGAAGGCCATTGGGGCAGTCCTTCAGGGTCACCCCTCCGTGGCGTCCGTGGCGCCGGTGGACACCAACATTGTGATCGCCACCCTTCAGGGCGGCCGGCCTGCAGAAGACCTCATTGCGGCTTCCAAGTCCGCGGGCATCCTGTGTTCGGCCTTTGGTCCCGACAAGGTTCGATGGGTCACCCACCTGGATTTCGGAGATGGCGACCTCGACAAGGTGCTCGCCTTCCTGCGCAGCTGGACCTGAGGCGTCGGCGTTGCGGGTTAATTTGCCCGCATGAACCCGAACCGATTCTTCCGCGTCACGTTGCTGGCGTGTCTCATCTGGGCCACTTCGGCCCCGTTCAATTCCGTTCGCGCCACAGAGGGCATGTGGATCCCCGCATTGCTGCAGGCTGTGGAGGGCGACATGCAGGACATGGGCTTGAAGCTGACGGCGGAAGACATCTACACCATCAACCGCAGCTCGCTCAAGGACGCCATCGTCCAGTTCGGAGGTGGGTGCACGGCCAGCCTGATCTCAGGGGAGGGCCTGTTGCTGACCAACCACCATTGTGGCTACGGCCAGATTCAGAGCCACAGCAGCTTGGAGCGGGACATTTTGAAGGACGGCTTTTGGGCCATGTCCAAGGAGGAGGAACTGATGAATCCGGGCTTGACGGCCATGTTCATCGTGCGCATTGAGGACGTCACCGACTCGGTTCAGGCGGCCCGCCTCGAAGGGGGAGATGCCGAAAAAGCCATGCGCGAGCGGCTGGTGGAACGCGCCGTGGAAGGCACGGACCACGACGCGGTCGTGCGTGATTTTTTGTATGGCAACCAGCAGTACCTCATCGTCACCCGCACTTACACCGATGTGCGTTTGGTGGGGGCGCCGCCAAGTGCCATCGGCAAGTACGGGGGGGACACCGACAATTGGGTTTGGCCCCGGCACACCGGGGACTTCTCGCTGTTCCGGATTTACAGCGGGCCGGATGGCGCGCCAGCAGAACCCAGCGCGGACAACATCCCCCTCGCGCCGAAGCACCACTTGCCGGTGTCGATGCACGGCGTGGACGAGGGGGACTTCACCATGGTCTTCGGTTTTCCTGGCCGCACTGAGCGCTACATCCCGGCCATTCAGGTCGAGCACCTGATCGGAGAATTGAACCCGACCCGCATCGGCATGCGCACCGCCAGCCTCGATGTCATCAACACCGCCATGCGGGCGGACGATGCGACCCGGATTGCCTATGCCGCCAAGCAGAGCCGCATTGCCAATGCTTGGAAAAAGTGGATTGGACAGAATGAGGGCCTGATGGACTTCGGTGCGGCTGCGGAAAAGCGCAAGGCACAGCTGGACTTTGCCCGAACGGTGAATCGACTTGGTTTGGACGAATTCCGGACCGTCACCCGAGACTTGGAAAAGGATTTCGAGGCGTTGGAGCCTTATTTGGAGGCGCGGTCGCTGTTCATCGAATGGTTCTATTACGGCCCCGAGTTGCTCCGTTGGGCAGATGGGGTTGGCGACATCTTGACGATGGCCGCGGACAAGGCCGTGTCGGACAGTGCATTTGCAGTGCGCGCCAGCGAAGTGCTGGCCGAGGCGGAGGGGTTCTACGCCGACTACGATGGCGCGGTGGACCAGGGGGTGTTCGCCGCGGTATTTCCGCTGTACATGGACGCGATGCCCGAGGGATTCGCGCCCGCGGTGGCGGCGGAAGCTTGGGCCGAAGAGGGCAACGGGCGAGACATCGCCGAAGACCTGTATGCGGAGACCCTCCTCGATGAAGGAGAGGCCTTCATGGCGCTGCTGCGGAGCACGGATCGCAAGGCCTTGAAGAAAATGGCAGACGATCCTGTCTTGCGGTGGGCGCAAGAGACCAGCGACAGCTATTGGGTGCAGGTCCGGGGTGAATACGGCCGCCTGATGGGCGCCATGGAAGACAACATGGCGCTGTACCTGCGCGGGTTGTCGACCGTCTATCCTGACAGCACGTTCTGGCCCGACGCCAACAGCACGTTGCGCCTGACATACGGCCGCATGGAGGGCAGTTCGCCTCGGGATGCGGTGACCTACAAGCCATACACCACCGCCCGCGGCGTGCTGGACAAGTACGTGCCGGGAGATGCCGAATTCGACCTGCCCATGGCGCTCGTGGAGAAGCTGGAAATGAAGGAGTACGGCCGGTATGCCGATGCGGAAGGTCAGCTGCGCATTTGCTTCTTGGGTTCGAACCACACCACAGGAGGCAACTCGGGATCACCCGCCATCAACGCGACGGGAGACCTGGTGGGGCTCAATTTTGACCGCACCTGGGAAAGCACCATGAGCGACGTTCGTTTCGATGCGGACCGGTGCCGCAACATCATGGTGGACATCCGATACGTCTTGTGGGTGACCGACGTTTATGCCGGTGCAGGCCACCTCGTCAACGAGATGACCCTGACCGATCGAGATCCGGACAACTTGTCCCCGGATTGGCGTCCTTTTGGTGCCGGAACGGGCATGGGGCGGGGCTATCGGCAGGATGCCGATGCGCTCAAAGAGGAGTTCCGCCAGCGCGCATTGGAGCGGCGTCAGCAGGCGGGAGAGTGATGGTGGTCTTCCTCAGCTGAGGAAGTAGATCACCGTCACAACGAGGGCGAACAGCATCAGGGCGAAGACAACAGGGCCTCCGATTTCGTTCTGTTCGGCTTCGGAGTGGTCGTGGTGGTCGTGGTCGTGTCCCATGGGTTCCGTGCGTTTGAATGCGGGGCAAATTTAAGACATGGAGGGGTCCGTATCTTGTCGGCATGCTGAATCGAATCCTGCCGCTGTTTCTGCTGAGCCTCGTTGCCCCCTTTGCCCATGCCCAGTTGGATTGTGCCGCCGATGAGGTGGCCTTCACGGTGATCATTCAGCCCGACTCCTGGCCCGGCGAGATGTCCTGGACCTTGACCAATGGCCAAGGCGACCTGGTCCTGGACGTGGATGTGACGGGCGGCCAGGACACGCTGTTCGAGTATTGTCTCGAAGCCGTGGTCTGGGAAGACTGCATGGTCTTCACCATGAATGATTCCTACGGCGATGGCCTGTATCCAAACGCCTTCTATCAGGTCTGGTTGGATGGGGACATGCTGGTCGAAGGCAGTGGCAATTATGGATACGGCCAAAGCCATGCCATCGATTGCCCCCCAGGATGGACCTGCAATGAGGCCCTGCCGCTCGAAGTGGGCGACGACCCACAGTGGGTGTCCGCCGGGGGCAATGTCCAGTGGTGGTCCTTTACGCCAGAAGTCAACGGCATGTATTCGCTCAGCAGTTGTGGGACGGGATGCGACACGCGCCTGTGGATCTACGATTACTGCAACATGAACAACTTCGACAACACCAACGAGGGGTCCATCTACTACGACGACAACCAAGGCGGTTGCGACGACAATGCGGAGAGCGCCCAGTTGTTGGTCCTGCTCGAGGGTGGGGTTACGTATTGGGTGCGTTTCGCGGACCTCGCCGGAGGGTGTGCCGGTTTTGAATGGGAACTCGCCTATGTGGGCCCGCCAGAAGGGTGCACCGACGAGACGGCCTGCAACTACAATCCGGCCGCTGAAGTGGACAACGGCAGTTGCATTTACCCGGGGGATCCGTTGTGCACCGGTCCCGATTTGATGGTGGTCGAAAGCGCCATCGAGAACAGCCTGCAGGCCGAGACGATGATGGTCGACGAAAACAACTGCTACATCGTGGAAGGCTGTTTGAATGGCTACGGCGAGCGGGAATTGGTCCGGTTCACCACCCACATCAAGAACATCGGCGACCTCGATTACTACATCGGCACCACGGCCCAGACCGACTCCACGCAGCAGTTCGAATGGGGCGATTGCCACAACCACTGGCACTACAAGGGCTACGCCAAGTACGACTTGTTCACGATGGACGGGCAGATGCTGCCCATCGGCTTCAAGAACGGCTTCTGCGTCATGGACCTCGAGTGCAGCGATGGCGGCACCTTCCAGTATGGCTGCAGCAACATGGGCATTTCAGCGCATTGCGGCGACATCTACGGGGCGGGGTTGTCCTGCCAGTGGATCGATGTGACAGGCATTCCGGATGGCATTTACCACCTGGTGGTGCGCGTCAATTGGGATTACAGCCCAGACGCCTTGGGTCGTCAGGAAAACAGCTACGAGAACAACTGGGGCGTGGTCTGCATCCAAATGGACCGGTCGTCGGGAGAGCTCGAGGTGGAGCTCTGGGACGATTGCCCCCAGATCGTGGACTGCACCGGCACGCCCTACGGCAATGCTGAGGTGGATTGCAATGGCGAATGCGGGGGAACGGCCCTCATGGGCGACCTCGACGCCGATGCGGACCAGGACTTGACCGACGCGGAGGCCTACGTGGATGGCATCCTTGGCAATGACCTCGATGCGGCGCCCTGCAATGACCTCGATCAAGATGGCGAGCTGACCGTCTCTGACGCGGCCCTCATGGCGCGCTGTCAGCATTGGGACATCGCCCACAGCCACCCCGACAGTTCCGGATTCCACGACAAGTGCGCGTTCCCGGCCCCCCACATTGTCAATCCATTCGACAGCGTGTGGTTCCGGTTGGGCCAGGTGAACTGGGGTCAGGGCTTCTTCGATGTGGAGGTCTTGAACCCACACAACCGCATTCTCGGGTACCAGTTTGATGTGAGTTGCGGCATCCAGCAGGCGGTGAGCCTCGTCGATCCGCTCGAGTTCATGATTCAGCCCGAGCACGCCCTCGGAGGGCAGACCCTGATTGGCTTGAACTACGACAACGCCTCCATGTCCAAGCATTACGAGTGGACCTCCCTGTGCCGGATTTACTGGACCGAGATGCCCGAGACGGAATTGTGCATCCAAGAGGTCACGGAGGTGGTCAACAGCATGTACCAGAATGCGGTTCCCTACCTCGTGGATCCTTGCGCCACCACCAGTGGCGTGGGCGGCGTTGTGGCGGGCCCCACCCTCGAGGTGAGCCCGAACCCCGTGCGCGCAGGCGAAGCGTTGACCTTGACGTTTGCAGGTGGGCAGTTGCAAGGCGCGACTGTGCGCTGGATGGACTTGACCGGCCGTGTGGTGGGAGAGACCCGCTGGACGGGCGGACGTCAGCTGAGTTTGTCCACCGAGGGAATGGCCCCGGGGGCGTACCTCGTGCAGGTCATTCAATCGACTGCAACCG
>CBFHWV010000005.1:26216-31161 GCA_965659565.1 uncultured Flavobacteriales bacterium | reverse complement strand
GGACGTCAGCTGAGTTTGTCCACCGAGGGAATGGCCCCGGGGGCGTACCTCGTGCAGGTCATTCAATCGACTGCAACGGGCTCGATCGAGCACACGCGCCGGGTTACGGTGCGCTGAGGCGCCGCTTCTTGTTCCGGCCGCCAGCGAGGGTGTTGGCGGTCACGGCGGCCAGCACGATCAAGATGCCCACCAGGGCCCATCCGGTGACGACCTCGTCGAACAGCATCCGGGCGGCGAAGAGGGCCAGGATGGCTCCGAAATACTTGAACGGCATAACCCGGGCAGCATCCTCCAAGTGCAATGCCTTGGTCATGGCCACCTGCGCCACCAAGGAGAGCGCTCCGATGCCAAAGGCCATGCCCCATTGGTCCAAGGTCATGGGGTGCCATGTGGCGGCGCTCCATGATCCCATCACCGGTGCGGCGATGAGGTGGAAATAGGTCACGATGCCCACGGCGCTGTCGGTTTCCCGGCATTTGATGGTGGCCAGATAAGCCAGCGCGGCCAGGGTGGCGCTGCCCAATCCCATGAACAAGTAGAGCCAGGAGACCCTTGGGTCGAAGCCTTTGACCATCAGAATGCCCCCGAATGCAGCAGCGAAGTAGAGCCACCGGTGAGGGCGGATGCGCTGGCCATCAAAGAGCATGGCGAGCAGGATGGTGAAAATGGGCGACAGGTACTGGATGACGGTCGCGCTGGCCAGCGGAATGTGGCGGATGGTGTGGAAGAACAGGCTAAGGGCCACCATCCCGGCCAATCCACGCACGAGGAGCCATCGGCGGTTGTGTCCCAGCAGTGGAGCGCCTTCACGCCACAGCCAAATCAGGCAGAATCCCAGACTGACGGCACTCCTCAGAAAGACAAGCTGTTGGGTCGGCAACACCGCCAGCGCTTTGACCAGCAGGTTGGCCATGGTGTACAGCACCACCGACTGCAGCATGAAGAAAAGCCCGCGCGACATCCGCCGCGAAGGTCGTCTGAATCAGCGCACGGGCCGCAGGCGGAGGGCCAACTTCCAGCCCAGCCACCCCATTGGCAAGTAACCTGCGAGGTCAAGGGTCATCGACCACAGGGGCTGCGAGGACGTCATCCACGCCATCATGATGCCCCCGAGGAGCGAGAAACCTGCAATGATCAGGGGCAGGGTGGCTTTGCGGCTGTGCATCAACAAGGCGGCAACAAGACCGCCGATGAACGCGCCGTTCCAATGGGCGAGAATGGGGCCGATGAAATGGATGGCCTCGAATTCAGCGATCATGGGGGCATAGAATTCCCGAACTTCTGTCATCGACATGCCTTCCGGCGGTGCGGGCAGGGTGGGGGCACCTGTGATGCGGGCCAGTGGAGCGAGCAAGAGGGCGTTCGCCGGCATGCTGGCGATGGCGCCGGCGACACCGGCGAGGATGTTGCGCAGGGTGGGGTTCATGGCCTAAGGTGTTGGCCCAAGATAGACGTGAAACTCAGAACGGAAGGGGGGTGGCCGTCTCCAGGATGTGGTCCTCGTAGGCCTGTTGCATGCGCTGGGTGATGGCGCCTTTTCGGCCGTCTGCAATGCGCCGCCCATCGACTTCCGTCACGTGGGCCAGGGCGCCCATCGTTCCCGTGGTGAAGGCCTCTTGTGCCGTGTAGAGCTCGGTCAAGGTGAGGTCGGCTTCCCGAGCGGGCACGCCGATCCGATCGGCCACGTCCAGGACAAAGCGCCGGGTGAGTCCTGGCAGGCAAGCATGGGCAAACGGGGTCAGCAGAACGCCGTTGCGCACCACGAACAGGTTGGTCGCATTCGTTTCTGCAAGAAAACCCCGGTCGTCCAGCATAACCGCATCGTCCACCCCGGCCACATTGGCGTCAATCTTCGCCAAGATGTTGTTGAGCAGGTTGTTGTGGTGGATGTGGCTGTCGAGGAATTGCGGGCTGTTTCGGCGGGTGGCACTCGTCACCAGGCGGATGCCTTCGTCGCCGTAGACCATCCCTTTGTATTCGGGGACGATGATGAGGGTGGGGCCGTGCACATTGAGCCGCGGATCCATGCCGCTGGTCGATTTCCGCCCGCGGGTGAGGGTGATGCGGCAATGCACCCCATCCCGCATGCCGTTGGCCTTCAGTGTCTGGAAAATGGCCGAGCGGAGGTCGTCCTTGGACGGGATGTCGACAAAGGCCAGCGCGTGTGCGGAGTCGACCAAGCGGTCGAGGTGGGCATCGAGTTGAATGGCATGTCCGTGGGTGATGCGCAAGCCCTCCCAAACGGCATCGCCACCTTGAACGACGCTGTCCAGCACGTGAACGGAGGCTTCCTCCCTTGGAACCAGGCCGTTGACCCAGCACTGGGAGCCGGCGTTGCGGGGGTCGGGTTGGTTGAATTTGGCCATCAGATTGCGCGTTGAAGAAGCTGGTTGTAGGCATCCAGGCAGTCTTCGTAGAGGTCGAGGAGGTGCTCGGGCACGGTGTGCTCTTTTTGGGGCCGGACTTCCCAGCCGGTCGATCGGTGTACGCCGTCATACCACCATGGCGCCCAAGGGCCATCTTCAGGCCGGGCACCTGCTTCCCAAGTCATGATCGCGGGGTCCCATGGCAGGCCCAGGCCGGCGCACATTGCCCGGAGCACCCGCTCTGGTTCGGCTTGGAGCCGATCGCTGCAGACGACCACGGGGGGATGGCCCTTGGCGTCCATGCGGTCGAGGAGGTCGAGTTGGTGCATGTAGCACAAATCGCGCATCACCGGCCGTTGGATGTGGGCCCCGTATGAGGCCATCACCGCGGCAGGATCCCGGAACATCACGACATGTCGGTGGTCCTCGAAATGGGCCCACCGCAAACCCAGGGTGTGGTTGGCGATGTGCTTGCAGAACAAGTGCCGTTCCGCGCCGCATTCCGCAGCCGTGGGGGCCATGGCTGCCAAGGCCGCTTCAGGAGCGGAAGGCTTGCCGGCGAGGGTCACTTCTCTGCAGGGCCGTTCGGCGCCGGTGTAGCGCAGGAAATGGGCGTACAGCGGCTCGTCCAAGACACGCATGTCCGTGCGCTGGGCCATGCTGTACATGAGCGCGGTGCTCATCGAACGGGGGCCTGACCAGAGTGAAATGACCATGTGGAGCCGTCACATGTTGCGGCGGTAAGCGCCGCCCACTTCGAACATGGCCTCCGTGAGTTGTCCCAGGGAGCAGACCTTGACCGCCTCCATCAACTCTGCGAAGAGGTTGCCATGGGCCACAGCGGTGTCGCGAACCCGATCCAGGGCCTGCTGGGTCCGGTCGCCGTGGGCGGCATGGAGGGCCGCAAGGCCGTCGATCTGGTGCTGCTTCTCTTCTGGAGTGGCCCGAATGACCTCGCCCGGAACCAAGGTGGGGGAGCCCTCCTTGGAGAGGTAGGTGTTGACCCCAATGATGGGGTATTCACCGGTGTGCTTCAACGTCTCGTAGTGGAGGCTCTCTTCCTGAATTCGGCTCCGCTGGTACATGGTTTCCATGGCGCCCAGAACGCCGCCACGCTCGGTCAACCGGTCGAATTCCACCATGACGGCCTCTTCCACGAGGTCGGTCAGTTCTTCGATGATGAAGGCGCCTTGCAGCGGGTTTTCATTTTTGGCCAGGCCCAGCTCCCGGTTGATGATGAGCTGAATCGCGATGGCGCGGCGAACACTCGACTCCGTCGGGGTGGTGATGGCCTCGTCAAAGGCGTTGGTGTGCAAGGAGTTGCAGTTGTCGTAAATGGCATACAACGCCTGCAGGGTCGTACGGATGTCGTTGAAGTCGATCTCCTGCGCGTGCAGCGACCGGCCGCTGGTCTGGATGTGGTACTTCAGCTTTTGCGCCCGTTCGTCCGCCCCGTACTTCCGGTCCATGGCCTTGGCCCAAATGCGGCGCGCCACCCGGCCAATCACGGCGTACTCAGGGTCGATGCCGTTGGAGAAGAAGAAGCTGAGGTTGGGACCAAACGCATTGATGTCCATCCCGCGGCTGAGGTAATACTCCACGTAGGTGAAGCCGTTGGCCAGGGTGAACGCCAGCTGGGTGATGGGATTGGCGCCCGCTTCGGCAATGTGGTAGCCACTGATCGAGACCGAATAGAAGTTCCGGACCCGGTGGTCGATGAAATGGGCTTGCACATCTCCCATGAGCCGCAGGGCGAATTCCGTCGAAAAGATGCAGGTGTTCTGGGCTTGGTCCTCCTTGAGGATGTCCGCCTGGACCGTCCCGCGCACCTGGGAAAGGGCCTCAGCAGCCAATCGCTGGTAGGTGTCGGCGTCGAGCACCTCATCTCCAGTGCACCCCAGCAGGAGCAAGCCGAGGCCGTCGTTGCCTTCCGGAAGTTCACCGCGGTAGACCGGGCGGGGAAGCCCTTGGTCGTCCCATCGGGCCTTCAACACCGCATCGACCTGATGTTCCATACCGTGCTCGCGGATGTGTTTCTCACAGCGCTGGTCGATGGCGGCATTCAAAAAGAACGCCAGCACCATGGGCGCCGGACCATTGATGGTCATGGAGACGCTGGTGCTCGGGGAGCACAGGTCGAAGCCGCTGTAGAGCCGTTTGGCATCGTCGAGCGAAGACACGCTCACCCCAGAATTTCCCACTTTGCCATGGATGTCGGGGCGCAAATCGGGGTCCCGGCCGTAGAGGGTAACCGAATCAAACGCCGTCGACAGTCTTTTGGCGGGCATGTCCCCGGAGACATAGTGGAACCGGCGGTTGGTGCGCTCGGGCCCGCCTTCTCCGGCAAACATGCGGGTGGGGTCTTCTCCCTGACGCTTGAAGGGATAAATGCCCGCTGTGAAGGGGAAATGGCCGGGCAGGTTTTCTTGAAGCCCCCAGCGGAGCAGGTCTTTCCATCCTTCGAGGCGCGGCACGCTGACCTTGGGGATGTCTTGGTGGCTGAGGCTGGGGGTGGTGGTGGGAATGCGAATCTCCTTGCCCCGGACCTCAAACACATAGTCGGGCTGGCGATAGCGCTC
>CBFHWV010000005.1:22083-26116 GCA_965659565.1 uncultured Flavobacteriales bacterium | reverse complement strand
CGGCCAGTGCACGGCCCGCGTCTTCGTCATCGATTTCGGCGGCCGCACTGCGCAATGCTTGCAGGCGTCCAGCCAAGTCGGCCTGCTGCGATGTCCATTCGTTGTATTGGCGGATGCCGTCCGCGATCTCGCTCAAGTAGCGCGTCCGCTTGGGCGGGATGACGTGGACTTTTTCGCTCTCTCCGGCATCCTGTCCAAAGGTGCTCGCCAATGGGGCGCCCGTCTTGTCGGACAGGGCATTCATCAAAGTGCGGTACAGGCGGTGCGTCCCGGGATCATTGAATTGCGAGGCAATCGTACCGAAGATGGGCAGGGTGTCGTCCTGCGCTTCCCACAGTTCGTGGTTGCGCTTGTATTGTTTGCGCACGTCCCGCAAGGCATCGGCGCCTCCGCGCTTGTCAAACTTGTTGATGGCGACCACGTCTGCGAAATCGAGCATGTCGATTTTCTCCAACTGGGTGGCGGCACCAAACTCGGGCGTCATGACGTACAAGGCCACATCGCTGTGGTCCATGATTTCGGTGTCACTCTGGCCAATGCCCGACGTTTCGAGGACAATCAGGTCAAACCCGGCCGCCTTCAAAATGTCGAGGGCATCGCCCACATGGCGGCTGAGGGCGAGGTTGGATTGGCGGGTGGCCAAGGAGCGCATGTAGACGCGATCAGAGGCGATGGCGTTCATCCGGATTCGGTCGCCGAGCAGTGCGCCGCCGGTTTTGCGTTTGGAGGGGTCGACCGACACGATGGCCATCCGCTTGTCCTCGAAATCGAGGAGGAATCGGCGGACCAATTCGTCTACCAACGAACTTTTCCCTGCGCCCCCTGTGCCGGTGATGCCCAAAACGGGAACATCCTCGACAGAGGCGCCAGTGCGAATGCCGTCGAGGATGTCGGAGTAGGCTTCGGCCCCCACTTCCGCGGCGGTGATGAGCCGCGCGAGGTCGCCAGCACCTTTGTCGGCAAGTCGGTCTGCCTCCCCGCTCGGGGTGCCCACTACAGGGAAGTTGCACCGGGAGATGACGTCGTCGATCATGCCCTGCAGGCCGAGCTCGCGGCCATCGTCCGGGTGGTAAATGCGTTCAATGCCGTACGCGTGGAGCTCGGCGATCTCCTCGGGCAGGATGGTGCCGCCGCCGCCACCAAAAATGCGGATGTGCCCGGCGCCCCGGTCGTCGAGCAAGTCCTTCATGTACTTGAAGTACTCCATGTGCCCACCTTGGTAGGAGGTCATGGCAATGGCTTGGGCATCCTCCTCAATGGCGCATTGAACCACCTCGTCGACGGACCGGTCATGGCCCAAGTGGATGATTTCGCATCCCGAACGCTGCAGGATGCGCCGCATGATGTTGATGGCGGCGTCGTGGCCGTCAAACAACGAAGCGGCTGTGACGATGCGGACGGGGTGGTCCGTGGTCGATCCGGTGGTCGAGGTGGGGGAAGAGGAAGGCTTGGATTCCATGGCGTTTCAATGGAGCACCGCAAAGGTAGGACGGGCCTCCCCGGAAGCCGCCTCAAGTCGTGTCCAATGGACAGGGATTATTGACAGGGCTCGCCGAAGAGGCCCAGCATGATGAGCAGGTCGTTGACCCCCACGATGCCGTCGGTGTCGACATCGGCAGGACCGCAGGCCTCCTCGCACCCGAAGACGCCCAGGGCGGACAGCAAGTCCCCGACATCCCGAAGTCCGTTGTCGTTGACATCGCCCAAACAGAAGGCGTTGGGAGACACGCACCCACCCCCTGTGGCCAGCACATTGTGCCGGTCTGCATTGGTGACCTCCGCGGCCTCCAGCAGACAGATGTTTTCTGCAGCGCCGCTGAAAGAGACGCGGAAGAGGGCTTGTGGCAAGGTGCTTTTGTGAATCAGGCTGTCGGCCAGCGCCACGCCGAAGGCAAAGCCGTCTTCGGACAGGTGGAAAAGGTGGTGGTAGCCTGTGGTGTCGAACATTGGCACCAGGTCGCTGAACGTGGCGCCCGTCAATTGCACGGACCAGCCGCTCAACCAAGCCGTCGGGTTTTGGACGTAGACCTCGACATGGCTGGAGTCCTCGTGGGGCAGCACCAGGGAGAACTGCACCTCCTGGTCCGGCACGGTCAGGGCGCCGTTCCAATCGCAGTGGTCTTCGACGCCATTGTCGCCGAGGTGGGTGTGTCCGTAGTGGGCGCAGTCGGCAGCGAGGGCCACATCGGTGACGGACAAGGTGCCGTCGTCGTTCAGGTCGACACAAGGAGCGTCGGTGTCCACACCATCGATGAGCAAGTCGGCGTAGAGGAGGGGGTCGTCTCCATCGACCTCCCCGTCTTGGTCGAGGTCTCCCTTGGTCAGGAATCCGGGGCAGTTTCCTGCACAATCCGGCTCCGCCGTGCCAAAGGGGTGGCCAATGCAATCCACAGGCACAGGGCAATCCTCGGTTTTGGTGAAGTTCATGGCAGCGCCGTTGGCGTCCCGCTCAAAGGAGAAGCAGACGGCGACGGCATTGTTGGCATAAGACAGCTCGTAGCTGCCATTCGCATCGGGGCTGTAGTCCCAATTCACCCGGATGACCAAGGTGTAGTCCCCAGCAGGCAAATCGGTGATGTCCACCCATTGGCAGTCGAGAAAGCGGGAGTAAATGTCTTGACAGCCCGCGGTGATGCCCATGTTGGAACAGGTGTACTTCTGCGGCCCACCGCCGTAGTTGCAGCTGCCGAGGTCCAACACGCAAAAGCCGTTCTTGAAACCAATGGTCGGCAATGGAGCGCCACCGGCGGTGTACAAGGCGTATTCGGCATAGCCCTCGTAGTGGTAGTGGTTGTGACAGGCGTCCCACTCGAATTGGTCCGGCTGTGCGGACGGCGCCCCGATGAAATAGTCCTCCGTGCCGATGTTGGCGATCTCTGTGTCGAAACGCACGATTTCACGGGTGCCGTAGCCTTGGATGCACCCTTCTTCGATCATGCAGCCATCGGAGCTGTTCTCGGTGGTCATCTCCAGTGTGCTGTATGCCCTCAATCCGTTGATGATGAGATCCGGGCCAATGTTGGGGCACTCCGGATCTCCGGCCAAGAAGCAGGTGTCGGGCGTGGTGGCAATGGGCAGATAGTTGCAGGCCTCGATGTTCATGCATCCGGGAATGCCGCCGAGGTAGGAGGCTTCAAAGGGCACCCCGGTTGCGCCATTGTCACACCACCCGCCGTCGCCTTCCACATGGACGTAAATGGTCTGCCCGCTGGTGAGCACGGGGGTGACTTGGCTTTGCACCCCGCAATCGTCTTCGGACATCGTGATGAAGGCTTCGGACGCGCTTTCAAAGACCGCCATGTCGCAGTAATCGTAGAGGTGGATCCGGGTGTCGCAGTCGGTCAGGCCACAGGTGGAGAAGCGGTATTGGCCCGTGGTGTCCACTTGGAGCACATACCAGCTGCTTTCCATCGGAGCCGTGAGAAATTGGGCGCTGTCTGCGACTGAAATGCTCAAGGGCAGTGCATCGTCGCAGCTGCTCCCCGGCGGGCATCCCGCGAGTGTCAATTGCGCGGCATCAAAGTGCTCTCCATCGCGCAAGACCTCGCCATCGTAGCGGATCTGATACGTGCCTCCGATGGAGAATCCATCCGCGCCGGCATCGTACAACCACACCGAGATGCAGCCGTCCGGCACGCAGGCGTCGAGCCCGGTGACATCCCCCGTGTGGAGGGTGTCTCCATTGGCGTCGAGGACAGCAAATGACGTCTCTTGGGGGAAGGCGTCCGGCGTGATGTCGATCTCGAGCCGGTGCAGGTTGGTGCCTACGGTCAAGGTGTCGAGGAACGTGCTCGTTCCCCCCATCGGGTCTGAGACGGTCAGCGCAATGGCAAAGTCACCCGGAGTGGACCAGCTGACAGTAGGGTGTTCTTCCGAAGAGGTCGCCGGCGTCCCGCCTTCGAACGTCCAAGCAAATCCGACGGCTTGGCCGATGCTCGTGTTGGTGAAGGAGGCGACCTCAGGGATGCCGCAGGTGGAGGTCCAATCAAATCCTGCGGACAGGGGAGGGTAGGTGCAGCTGCCATCGTCGACC
>CBFHWV010000005.1:6781-21984 GCA_965659565.1 uncultured Flavobacteriales bacterium | reverse complement strand
GCCTCAGGGATGCCGCAGGTGGAGGTCCAATCAAATCCTGCGGACAGGGGAGGGTAGGTGCAGCTGCCATCGTCGACCATGGCGCACACATCATAGTTCAGCGCGCCCGGGTCGGTGCACCCTGGATTGTCGCCTGCGTCGCAAGGGCCGATGAGGTCAAGCTGGACCACGTAATCGCTGGCCGCTCCGCTGGTCCAGGCGTTCATGACCTCAACCAGCCAACATCCCGATCCGGCGAGGTTGTACTGGGCCAGGTCGGTCATGCTCGCCGTGAAATTCCCGTCATTGCTGGTGTTCCAGCTGGAAGGCCAGCCACCAGCATCGACGTATCCAAACCCGGTGTTGTATCCCCCCACCTCGATGCGGTTGCCATTCGGAGCCGTGATGGCCAGCGCCATGTCTCCCGCCCAATTGCTGCCGGGCGCCACGATGTCCAAGCTGATGTCAAACGCCTCCAACGCGCATCCCGCCGTCACATCTACGGAGGCCACCTGTGACCCACTGAGGGTCCCGGCCCATTGCACGGTCAGGGTGTCTTGTGCCAGCAAGACCATGGGCATCAGAAAACCAAGTAGGAGAAGGGGGCGAAGCATGCAGTGCGGAATCATCTCAGAATATCTAAAATACGGGGAATCAGACGATTTCACGCAAGCCGTGGTCCTTGAGGTACAAGAACGGCGCTGTCATGGCCCCATTCAGAGAAGGACCATCCCGTGGCCGTTTCGATGCCACTCCACGCAGGTGGGGGCGCCGCGGTCAAGGTCAGGCGTCCTCCATCCGGGTGGTCAAACGAGAATTTCCGCGCGTGCAGCAGAAGTCCAGGCGTACCGGTGTGGGCGGCGAAAGCGCGGTTCTGGGGTTTGTCGCCGTGTTGGGAATCCCCGATGATGGGGTGTCGGAAGTGACGGAAGTGGAGCCGGATTTGGTGGTAACGCCCGGTGTGAGGCGTGCAATCCACCAAGCTGATGCGGGCCGACGGGTAGCGCGAGATGGGATAGGGCAACACGCACACTCCCAGTGAGCGGTAACTCGTCCGGGCCACCTTGGGCACTCCTGTCATCCCTTTCGGCAGCGGTTTTCCAATGCAGCCATCGTGTTCGACGAATCCTCGGACCACGGCCAAGTACCGCTTTTCGGTGTCGCGCGATTCAAATTGGCGTTTGCAAGCGTCGATGGCGGCAGGGTCCTTGCCGAAGAGGAGGACGCCACTGGTCGGCTTGTCCAACCGGTGCACAGGGTCCATGCGTTCCGAGGTGTAGTCGCGAAGCAAATCCCTTAGGTTTTCGGGTTCATGAGCGTCCAGGGGCGTTCGATGGACAAGGAGACCCGGGGGTTTCGAGACGGCCAGATATCGGTCGTCCTCAAAAAGCAACCGAACCGTTCCAGTCCGCGATGTGATGATGGGTACTCCCGGCATGTGTTTCATTATTTTGCGCTCCTTCCGAGGGATGCGCCGATGGCCTGTCGACGCAAAGTACCGGACCAAACGCCATGGGAGCACAACGTCGATTCTCTTTCCTGCCACTGCTGGCCGCCCTGTTGTTCGCAGCAAATGCCCACGCCCAAGTCGATTACGACCTTCAGGTCGATGTCGTCATGGACACGGTCCTGTACGGTGGATTCGCCGGGTCAGAATCGGATGTGCCAGAAGGATTCCGGCGCTACCACCTCTACGCGGTCATCCCAGCAGGAGCAGACATCATGCTGGGCATAGCAGCGGATGAAGGTGCGGATCCGTCCATTCCCGGATTTGGGTACGATGCGGGGTGTGGGTGCTACAATTTCACCTCGCCACTTTTCGCCCCCAATGGCTACAACAACGCAGCCACCATCAACCCGGGGTTCTATGCCATCTCACCGGAACTCGTGTACGACACTTGGTGGACCACCCACGTCAACCAGTCCACGCCAGGCACCAATGTGATTGAACCGCCGGGTACGTTCCCTCCGGGCTATGATAGCTGTTCGGAAGACAATGGAGGAGCAGGAGGATTGTTGGTGACCCCTGACGACCCCATTCACGCGACCGTGACCAATGGCCGGGCCCTCATTGGACAAATCACCACCTGCGAGAGCTTCTCGTTCAGGGTGTGTGTGGCCTTCCAATCTGGGGTGGACGTGATCACGTCTTGCACCGACGGCTTCGTCCAAGTGGACGACCTGTGCGCGCCCATGATTGACCCCCAATTCTCGGTGTTGCAAGACATCGAGTGTTTTGGGGACAGCGCGACGGTGCAAGTCTTGCCGAACAATCCAGGGGACAGCTTCAATGCGACCGTGGAATACAGCCTCTTTGAAGTGTCGGGCGCGGATCCCGTGCTGGTGGACCAGCAAGTGGGGGACCCTACGTTCACCGGCGTGACCGACGGAGAATATGTGGTCGCGTTGGTGGACACCGCGCGGACGGTGGCCTTCAGTTCCAATACGTGCCGCGACACCACCGCCGCGTTCACGTTCATTTCCCCGGATGAAATCCAACTTTCCGCGGAATTGACACAGGACAACCTGTGCGGCACGGAGGACATCGCCACGGTCTGTTTCACGGCCAGCGGCGGAACAGGGGACCTGACCACCACGGCTTCCAACGCCCTGGGGTTGACATTGCCTCCGAATCCCGACGGGTGCTTTGGCCCACTCCAATGCTTTGGAGGCGATGGCGCCTACACGGTGACCACCACCGATGCCGCGGGGTGTGTTGCCGACACCACGATCACGATTTCCTGCCCGGAGGCCCTGTCGTTGGATTACTCCAGCACCGAGGTCAGCTGCACGGGGTACAGCGATGCCACCTTCACCGCGACCGCGGCTGGCGGTACCGGACTCGTCACGTTTGAAGTGCCCGAAGTGGCGGTCATGATCGACTTCGAGGGCTCGGTGGAATACGACCAGGCGGATTTGCCCAGTGGCACCTACACCTTCACCCTGACAGACGAAAATGGCTGCACCCTGTCTGACGTGCTGGTCATCGAGGAGCCCGAGGGGCTGCAAGTGGACTACGCGGTCACAGATGTGGCGTGCGCTGGCGATTGCAATGGATTGCTCCTCGCCAACATCGAGGGGGGGCAACTGCCCTACGTGATTGCCGTGACCGACCTCGACGGTGAGCAGGTGAACCCCGGCCAGCTCTGCCCCGGTGATTACATCCACACCACCGCTGACGGCAACCTGTGCGAGGTGGTGGACACCTTGTCTGTTCTCGGTCCGGACACCATTGAATTCACCTTCTCCGTCACCAACGTCCCCTGCAGCGGGGCGGACAATGGGCAAATCTGCCTCGACAGCTTGACCGGCGGTACGGGGCCACTGACCCCCCAACTTGTGCCACTTCCCACGGGCAGTTTGGACGGGACTTGTTTCAATGTTCCGGCGGGCAGCTACGATGTCCTGGTGCAGGACAGTGTGGGGTGCACGAGTGCCTTCTTCCCCGCCGTGGTGGAAGAGCCCGCCAACATCGAGATTCTGCCCACTTTGACGCCAATCACCTGCACAGGCGCCGGCGATGGTGTGCTCGTGGTGGATGCCGTGGGCGGATCAGGTGACCTTGAAATGGTGTCGCCGTTTGTCTTCCCCACGTTGCCGGACACCTTGTTCAACCTCGGATCGGACAGCTTGACCCTCGTGGTCGCCGACACTTTGGGATGCATCGACAGCTTGATTGTGGCCATTCCCGAGCCCGAGCCAGTCGATGTGGACGTGCTCAGCACGGTCTTCCCGGACTGTGGAGGGGATTGCACGGGGGGCATCGAAGTGGCCATTTCAGGAGGAACGGGCGCATTGACCCTGTATGAAAGCAGCATCAGCGACTCGACGTCTGTGGTGGTGAGCAACCTGGTCAACCTGTGTGCCGACACCTATGTCTTGTACCTGTCGGACGAGCAGCAATGCGTGGACTCGGTCACCGTGGAGATTGAGGAGCCCGATCCGCTGTTGTTTGACATCACCATTCAAAACGTCACTTGCACCGGCATGAACGACGGTGTGGCCATCATCGGCACGGAAGGAGGTTCTGGGGAAACCGCCTGGGAGTTCGTCGGCGGGGATGTGGATGTGCTCAACCTGTTCGAAGGAGAATACGCGGTGGCGGCAGCGGACACGGCAGGATGCACCGCCGACTCGACCTTCACTGTGGCAGCGGACATCGTGACGGACATGGTCGTGGAGATCTTCACGTCTCCGGTGACGTGCTGGCAGACGTCGGACGGAACGGCGACGGCAGCCGTGACGGGCGGTCAGCAGCCCATTCAGTACGTGTGGAGCGACCCGGCAGGGCAGACCACGGCCACGGCCATTGGACTGTCGGAAGATGTGTACAGCGTGACCGTCACGGACGACATCGGTTGCACCTTGGGTTTCTTGGCCACTGTCGATCCCACTGAGGATTGCCTGTTCATCGCCGACGCGATCACCCCGAACGCCGATGGCATCAACGACCGGTGGGTTGTGGGGGGGTTGGAATTCTTTCCCCAGAGTGAAGTCGAGGTCTTCAACCGTTGGGGCCAATTGCTCTTCCGGTCGCAGCCCGGCACCACCTGGTGGGACGGCACCTTCAACGGCGCTTTGCTGCCGGCCAGTGACTATTACTACGTGATCACCGTGTTCCCAGGAGCGGAGCCAATCACCGGAACCGTAACCTTGAAGTACTGATGCGCACCATGACCACCTTCCTTCAGCGTGCGGCGACTGCCACCTTGTTCATGGCCATGGTTGCAGGTGCGGCCAATGCCCAGCAATTGTCCCGCCAAAGCCAGTTCGTTCAGAATCCATTTTTGGTCAATCCCGCCTTCGCCGGAACCGAATTGGGCACCTTTAGCTCCTTGAGCCACCGCGAACAATGGGTGGGGTTCCAGGGCGCACCTTCCACCAGTTCGGTGACCGTTACCTCCAGCTTGCCGAACCGCTTCGGTTTTGGATTTGCCGTGGAGCGCGATGATCAAGGCGGCGCTTACCGCCGCACCGGCCTCGAGTTGGCCGGCACCTACACCGTGGACCTCAACAACCAGGATGCTGTGGCCTTTGGTCTGGGGCTGATGGGGCGCAACACCCGGTTCGATGGAACCGACCTCAACCTCTGGCAGCCGGATGATCCGGCCATCACAGGGGCTGTGGAAAGCAGTTTCGCATTTGACGCGCGCTTTGGCCTGATGGTGTTTGGCGAGTTCTATCAATTCGGACTGGCGGTCTCGAACCTGATGCAGACCCCGTTCGGGTTGGAGTCCGAGCCCACCAACTCGCGCAACCGCGGGGTGCGGCACTACGCGCTGTCCGGCCGCTATGACTACAACATCGACCAGGATTGGAAGGTCCAGCCTGCCGTCATGTTGCGGTTCACCGAGATCACCCCGGTTCAGTTGGACCTCCACGCCCGCGCCTTCTTCCAGAACCGCTACTGGGGAGGACTGGGATTCCGGCAGGGCGACGCCTTTGTGCTGTCTGCAGGCGCCATCTTCCAGGACATTCAAGTGGGCTATGCCTACGATGCTGGAACGGGCCGAGTTGGCAACCTCAGCCCGAACACGCACGAAATCACCGTATCTTATGTCATCCCCCGCCGCGGTGCTGGTTTCTCAAGCCGCGGATTCGGTGGACGCATTCTCGATCGGAACCTCATCATCCGCAACTGATCCATGACAACCCGCTTTTTCTTGGCCTGTTTGGGCCTGCTGACCCTGACCAGCGCTTCGGCACAATTCCAATCTCTTGTCGTTGAAGAGGTGGACAACCGGGGCACGGTTCCTGGCAAGACCTACCGCATCTACGCCCAGATGGAGGCAGAAGGTGACGTGATCGACGCCGTGTTCGGCGACGGGGAGGACTACCTTGAAGTCAGCAGCACGGCGCCGTTTTTCCAGCATCCGAACGGGGTCAACGCCGCCAACGAACTGCAGCGTTCCCTCGTCCAAGGGTCGACGGACGGTTTGCAGTATGACAGCTGGGTGACCATCGGATACGAGGACAACTACATGAACGCTTTGACGGCCTTTCTGATGGACTTCAGTGAGTTCGAAACTGGAAGCCGGCTCTACACGGACAACGGGGCTTGGTTCGTCACCCCCGACATGCGCCAGGCCGCAGCGGGCCCAGATGGAAAGTTGCTGCTGATGCAATTGACCACCGAAGGCGACATTTCGGGTCAAATCAACCTCCATGGTCGGACCCGTCCGCTTCCTCTTCGGGATGCCGCCGAGCGGGCCGAGTACCCGGACAGCCTCATTTCCCGGCTCATCGACGTGCGGGGAATCGAGTTGAGCATTCGCTGAGCTTCGAATTCAGCTTGCATGAAAACGGCGCCCCACGGGCGCCGTTTTTGTGTGGTCCATCCTGCGCAGCAGGGTCCAGATTGTGCGGTCAGTCGTAGCGGACACCTTCCGCATTGTCATCGGTTTCCGCCTTGTCGAAGGACAGGGCAGCGGAGTTGATGCAATACCGCAAGCCGGTGGGTTGTGGCCCGTCGTCAAACACGTGGCCGAGGTGACCTCCGCAAGCGGAGCAGAGGACTTCCACGCGCCGCATGCCCCAACTGTCGTCTTCTTCCTCGAGGACGGCGGTGCCTTCCGCGGGTTGGAAGAAACTGGGCCAGCCGGTGCCCGATTCGAATTTGTGGTCGGAATCAAACAAGGCCTGGCCGCATCCGGCGCAGCGATAGACCCCTTGGTCGTGGTGGTCCCAGAATTCGCCAGTGAAGGCGCGCTCAGTGCCCTTCTCGCGGAGCACGAAGCAGGCCATGTGGGGCAGTTCTTCCTTCCACTCCGCTTCGGACTTCTTGACTTTGAGGGAGTCCGGAACCGCGGACGTGGCGTCGGACGGGGTGTCCTGTGCGCGACAGCTGGAGAGGAGGGTGGTGGCCGCAAGGAGGGCGGTGATGGAAAGGGGAATGGAAATGTTCATGTCAATCGGATTGAAGGGTGAGGCGCTCCCGAAGGAACGCTGCCGTCACGGATTGCACAGATTGTGCCACTTCTTCCGGGGTGCCCATTGCGACGCACTGCCCGCCGTGCCGGCCGCCTCCTGGCCCAAGGTCGATGACGCGGTCAGAAGCGGCCATCACGTCCAAATTGTGCTCCACACAAATGACCGTGTGGCCTTGTCGGATGAGGGCCTCAAAGGCCTCGATCAACTGGGCGACGTCGTGAAAATGAAGACCGGTGGTCGGTTCATCGAAGATGAACACGGTGTGCCCGGCACGATCGCCTTTGGCGAGGAAGGCCCCGAGCTTGATGCGCTGCGCCTCGCCACCGCTGAGGGTGGTCGCACTCTGTCCCAAGGTCACGTAGCCGAGTCCCACATCCAGAAGTGGGGCCAGCTTTCTGACGATGCCGCGGTCGGCGGCGGTGGGCTTGGACCGCGATGAGAAGAAGGCGGAGGCATCGGCCACCGTCATCTTCAAGACATCGTGGATGTTGTGGCCATCGACTTCAACCTCGAGCACGGCATCCGTGAAGCGTCGGCCTTTGCAGGCATCACAGGTCAGGGTCACGTCGGCCATGAATTGCATGCCGATGGACACACGCCCTTCTCCTTCGCACGTCTCACAACGGCCCCCACTGGTGTTGAAACTGAACACCGACGGTTTGTAGCCACGGTTGCGGGCGAGCGGCTGGGCGGCAAACAAGCTGCGGACATCGTCCCAAGCCTTGACGTAGGTGGCGGGGTTGGACCGGCTGCTTTTTCCGATGGGATTCTGGTCGACGAATTCAACGCCTTCGATGCGGTCGATGTCGCCAGACAAGCCGTCGCTGACGCCCGGTCGGTCTCCGCCCAGGTCCAAAGCGCGGCTGAGCAGTGGAAACAGGATGCGCTTGACCAGGGTGCTTTTGCCCGATCCTGAAACGCCGGTGACCACGTTGAGGGCGCCGAGGAGGAATTCGGCATCCACACCTTGCAGGTTGTGCTCTTTGGCATTGCAGACGCTCAGGGTGCCTGTGCCCGCCCTGCGGCTGTCCGGCACCGGCACGCGCCTGCGCCCCAGCAGATAGTCTGCCGTCAAACTGCCGTCGGCGCTGAGCAGGTCGGGGAAGGCGCCCGAAAAGACGATTTCGCCCCCTTCGGTCCCCGCTTTGGGCCCGAGGTCGACCACGTGGTCTGCCGCCCGGATGACGCTCTCCTCATGCTCGACGACCACGACGGTGTTGCCCAGGTCGCGCAGACCTTCCAACACGCGAATGAGCCGGTCGGTATCGTGGGGGTGGAGACCAATGCTGGGCTCGTCCAGGACGTAAGTGCTTCCGACAAGGCTGCTGCCCAGGCTTGTGCCCAACTGAATGCGCTGGCTTTCGCCACCGCTGAGGGTGGCACTGCCGCGATTGAGGGTGAGGTATCCGAGTCCAACATCCACGAGGAATTGCAAGCGGTTGTTCACTTCCAGCAACAGACGCTGGCCAATCTCCTGTTCTGTGGCGGTCAGCTTGAGGTTTTGCAAGGTGGACAGCACGTCTTCGACGGGCAGGGCCAAGAGATCCGGCAATGCGTGCCCATCGATGGTCACATACCGGGCCTCCTGCTTCAATCGGCTCCCCTCACAACGTGTGCAAGCGGTCTTGCCGCGGTACCGGCTCAGCATGACCCGGTTCTGGATCTTGTAGCTCTTGGCCTCCAGTGCGGCGAAAAAATTGTCAATGCCCCGCCAGGACCGCGTGCCTTGCCACAGCTGACGTTTCTGCTTGGCACTGAGGTCCGCATATGGCGTGTGAACCGGGAAGTCCTCATCGAAGGCGTTCTGGAGCAGGCGTTGCTTGTACCGGCTGGCTTTCTCGCCCCGCCAAGGGGCGACAGCGTTGTCGTAGACGCTTTTGGAGGGGTCCGGAATGACCAAGTCTTCGCTGATGCCGATCACGTGGCCAAACCCTTCGCAGGTCGGGCAGGCACCTTGGGGGCTGTTGAAACTGAACAGGTCCGGCGAGGGGATTTCAAAGGCCATGCCGTCCAGTTCGAACCGGTCGCTGAACGGTTGGATGTCGGCACCATCGGGTGTCATCCAGTGCAATTCACAATGTCCATGTCCTTCGTAGAACGCGGTGTCCACGGAGTCTGCGAGGCGCTGTTCGAATTCCTCGAGGTCGGCGTCTTCCGGGCGGGCAAGGCGGTCGATGACCAGATGCAGCGGCGATTCCGGTGACGTGTCGCCGTCCAGATTCGGCACGAGGTCTGCGATGGTGGAAGGGGCGCCATCGACGAGCAAGCGGGCAAATCCTTGTTGTTGCCACACCTCCAGCTGCGCTTTGAGGCTGCGGTCCTCGGGCACCGTCACAGGTGCGCACACCATGAACCGGTCTCCCGGGGGATGCGCGCTGGCGGCACGGACCACATCGGTGACGGTGTCCTTGCGCACCTCTTGGCCCGAGATGGGGCTGAAGGTCCGTCCGATGCGGGCCCACAACAATTTGAGGTGGTCGTGAACTTCTGTGACCGTCCCCACCGTAGAGCGGCTGCTGCGCGAGGCGACCTTCTGTTCGACGGCGATGGCAGGGGTGAGGTTGTCGATTCTGTCGACGTCGGGCTTTTCAAGTCGTCCGGCAAACTGACGGACATAGGCGCTCAATGACTCGACGTACCGCCGTTGTCCTTCGGCGTAGAGCGTGTCGAAGGCCAGCGAGCTTTTGCCTGAGCCGCTCAATCCCGTGACCACGGTCAACGTCCTCAACGGCAAATCGACGTCCACATTTTGGAGGTTGTGGACACGGGCGCCGCGGATGCGGATGACGCGGGGAGGGGAGGCCATGTGGCGAAGTTCGGGCATGGATTGGCGCTGTGTTAACAGCCTTTGTGGCTCCCGGGTTCGAGTTTCCCCCAAAGAGTTCCTTATCTTAGGGAAGCGTTGCACGTGTAACGTCCAAAAGGAAAGGCCATCGATCGACACTACCCCACCGCACGTTTTTGAACTGAGGATCTCCCCCACGACGGAGCGTGCACAATTTGTAGTGTCATGGCCCAACAGCCCACCCCAGACCGCGCCCTCATTGCGCAATTCCAACAAGGCGACCAACGCGCCTTTGAAACCCTCTTTGCCCGTCACCGCGACCAGGTGTACACCAAGTTGTACCTCCTGGTCCGCGACCACGACGTCGCAGCCGACCTCTTCCAGGACGTGTTCATCAAAGTGGTGGACGTGTTGCGCAGCGGCCGGTACAATGAGGAAGGGAAGTTTCTGCCGTGGGTGTTGCGCATCGCGCACAATGCCGGCATCGACCACTTCCGCCGTCTGAAGCGGATGCCGATGAGCCGGGGCTCGGAGGAATACGATTTGCTGGGCAACATCGCCGAGAGTGGCCCGACACGAGAGGACGAGATGATCGGCGAGCGGATCACGGAGGACCTGCAAGAGTTGGTGCTTCAGTTGCCCGACGAACAACAGGCGGTCGTGCACATGCGCATCCACAAAGGCATGAGCTTCAAGGACATCGCAGAGGAGACGGGGGTGAGCATCAACACGGCCCTGGGCCGCATGCGATACGCCCTCATCAACCTGCGCCGGATGATGGCCGAACAAGATGTGTCCCTGACTTTGGATTGACCTTCCGACGGGACCGACACGAAATTTTGGAAGCCGGGGCAATACGCTCCGGCTTTCTTCGTTTCACCCCTGACCGCAACACAGCGGAACCCCAGATCAACGCGCATGGAGCAGCTTACCCCGAATTCCCTTTCTTCTTCCCACACTTCCGTCGACCAGTGGTCCGCACCGGACCATGCCATTGAATTTGTCCTCAACCATGCCCGCACCACCGCTCAGGGAGCGGCGCCGGTTCATGGGGTCCTCCACCTGAACTGATCAGGCACCGGTAAAGTGCCGCTCGAGGACGGCGTCGATGCGGCTGGAGCCAGCGTCGGGAATCCATTCTGTTTCGGCATCCGGTGAGCGAAAGCGGTAGGCCTTGAATTGGCCTTCCTCGAGTTGCAGCTCGGGCCAGTGGCCGTCGGGTGTGCGTGGCAATGTCAGCACGTCGCGCTCCGACTGCGCAGCCTTGGCGGCGCGGATGTCAGCGATCCATTGTTGGGCCCGGGCGTTGTGCAGGGTCCGGGAGGCCGCATTGTCCACCCAGCCTTCGTGCCAGGCCGTCCCGTGGAGGCCGGCCCAAGCGGGATTCAGTCCACGCACTTCGACCTCTCGCCTGAGCCAGGTCTCTCCTTCATTTTTGGAGCGGAATCGCTTGAGTGACGTGGCCCGCCCTCCTTTGGTGAGGGAAAACCGCACCGTGTCCTGTCTGCACATGAAGCTGTCCAAGGCCCACCCCTTGCCGACCACCTTTTGCGCCCGGTTCAAAGGCGGGTGGTGTCGCCGAATCAGCACGTCCTCCAGGACGGCGGCCATGGTCTCCGATCCGGTTTCCTGCCATGTGATTTGGTGCACCAGGCGGCGCAGTTTCTGGGATCGGGCCTCGCTGCCACTGCCATTGAAGTGCTGCCGGACCCGCAAGGCCAAGTTCTTGCTCATGCCGACGTAGGCCAGCTTGCCGTCGCTGTCGAGGAACCGATAGACCCCGGGTGTGGAGGGGATGTCCACCAGCGCATCGGGTGGAAGGTGCGGTGGCCACCAGGAGGTTCCGCCGCCGCGCCCCATTTCTGCGGCCATGTCTTCTGCGTGGTCGCGCCACAGTTTGGCAAAGAGCTCTGCGGTGGCGGTGGCGTCTCCCCAAGCCCGGTGGTGGGCTTCATTTTCGATGTCGAAATACTCACACAGTGCGCCAAGGCTATACCGGTGCGGTCCCTTGAGCCATTTCCTGGACATCCGGACCGTGCACAGTCGACGGGGGTTGTAATGCAGACCCGCCGCCTTGAATCCCGCTTGCAAGTGCCGCAGGTCAAAGGAGACATTGTGGGCCACGAAGACCGCGTCGCCGAGAAAGGTGTGCAGGTCTTCCGCAACCGCCTCAAATGCCGGTGCGTCAGCGACCATCTCGTCATCGATGCCGGTCAGCCGGGTGATGCCCAGCGGGATGGGGCGGGCAGGCTGAATCAGGTGGACCCAACGGTCGAGTTCGCGCCGCCCATCGTGCAGGATGGCGGCCACCTCCGTGATGTTGTCGCCCGTGGGGGAGCCGCCGTTGGTCTCGATGTCGACGATGGCGAAGGTGGGGGAGGAGTCGGGCATGGAACAAAGGACATTCACGGGTCCACCATGGATGTACGGTGCTAAATTTCAACCATGAACCCGATTCAAATGTTGTGGAAGGCCTTGGCGATCGGTCTGGCGGTGCACGGAACCGCACAGGCGCAGGTCTTCAACTATGAGCCCTATGACGACAGCGATTTGCTGGGCGATTTTGAGCGGCCCAAAAAGCTGCACTTCGGATTGAACATCAACCTCGGCAAGCCCGGCGGTGCGTCAAGCGTGTTCTACAACGGCACCGGTTTCGGCGAGCTGGGTGATGTCTTTCGCGAGCTCATCAGCATTCCGGAGCGCCTGGATTGGAACAGCGTGGCCGGTGGGAGCGGCAATACAGTGCGCAACCGGATCGCCCAGGACCTCGGCCTGCCCGACGCGGGGGCGATGTCCGTGGCCACGTATCCCATTGACCAGCGCTACGACGTCAGCTTTGGATTTGGACTGCGGGTGATGCAGCGGTTCAACCTGGAGAACGCCATTGTCCTCGACTTGGACATCTGGCGGCTGAAGAGCCGAGGGGCGTGGCAGCTGGACACGGGCTTGCTGCCGGACCAAGGACAGGGATCGACCGACCTGAGGGACTTCGGCATCTTCGCCAATGAGGACCGGATGCAGGTTCACCTGGGGTACCGAACGGCCAGTCCCATCGACCAGAGTGCCAGTTGGATTTTCGAATTGGGCGGGAGCTTGACGGCCACGCGGATCCGCGAGCACTACATCGAAGTGGCCCAAAGCACCTATGATTTGATCGTGCCGCGAAATGGACAGGTGTTTGGCGCGGGTACCCCAGAACTCACGTGGGGCATTGGCTATGGCGCCTACGCGCGCATCGGTGCGGAGGCCTACCTCGATGCGGGAGCCGGGTTGGAGTTGGCGTACGTCGCCGGCTATGACGGCGTGGTGATCGGGCTTTCGGATTACCGGGTGCTGAACCACTCCTTGGTGCTGACCTGGCTCTTCCCCCCACCGCAGACAGCCAGCGCCTCTTTCTGAGGTTCGGCGGATGCCCGTCAGGGGTTATCTTCGGCGTTCACCGCCATGGAAATCATCGACCGTCTTTCCGCCGGAGATCCGGAGAAGAAGAAGTACTACCTCCGTCTGTTCCTCGATACCCTCGAGCCGGAATTGGGCCATTTGAAATCCTGCGATGTGACGGCCGACCAGGAGCCCATTCGCTCCATCCTTCACAAGCTCAAGAGCCAAGTACAAACCATCGGAGCAGCGGATGCGCACGCGTTGATGGCCAGCCAAGAGCAAAGCATCAAGGAAGGGGGGCGCATCGACCAGGCCGGTTTGGACAAGACCTGTGAGCTCCTGTCCGCCCTGATTCAGAACCTGCAAGACCAACTCTAATGAGCAAGCACCTCAAGATTGCCCTCGTCGACGACGACATCCCCAACACCGAAGTCCTCCGAGACTTCCTGATTCGCAACGGCTACAACCACGTCGACAAATTCCACGACGGAGAGAGCTTTCTCGAGTCGCTCGATCGCTTCGATGAGCGCGCCGTGGTCCTCGACTTTGACCTGAGTGGCGGGGGAGACCTCAATGGCTTGGAAGTGCTCGAAGCCATCAAGGAGCGGAGCCCCCAAACGCACGTCATCTTTTTCAGCGGACAGGACAGCCTCGAAGTGGCCGTCGAATCCCTCAAGAACGGCGCGGACGATTACATCGTGAAGTCCAACGCGGCGTTTGCCCTCGTCAAGACCTCCCTCGACAAGGTGTACGACCTTCAGGTCCTGCGCACCAACGAGAAGCGCAACCAGCGCATCAGCTGGGCGCTGGCCCTCGGCTGGATGATCACGCTGGTGGGCGTGGCCCTCTACGTGGCCAACTGAGTTTCGCCGCCCGCGGGATTGGAAAGGCTCACTTCTTCGAGAAGTGGGCCTTTTCGATTTCGGACAGGAGCTGCTCCACTTTGAACGGCTTGGGAACGAATCCGTCCATGCCCTTTTTCATGTAGTGGTCGGTGTCCTTTTTGAGGATGCTCGCTGTCATGGCGATGATGGTGGTCGCCGCCTTGGCCGGGTCTTTCAGTTTCCGGATGGCGGAGGTCGCTTCCAGACCGGTCATCTCTGGCATGGCGATGTCCATGAGTACGAGGTCCCAGTCGCCATCGCGCACCATCTCCACTGCGATGCGGCCGTTTTCGGCCTTGCCGATGGTGACGTCGGTCAGCTCGCTGTTGAGGGTGTCTTCGGCGACGATGACATTGAACGGGTTGTCTTCTGCAATGAGGATCTTCAATGGGGGAAGGGACGCGCCTTTGGATGTGCCCCCCTTTTTCTGGGCGCTTCTCAAGCGCAGGATCTCACTCCGCAATTGCTCCACTTGGAAGGGTTTGGGGATGAATCCGTTCATGCCGTGGCGCATGTAGTTGTCGGTCTCCTCCCGCAGCACACTCGCCGTCATGGCCACAATCAAGGTGCGGGCCTTGTCGTCCTGCAATTTCCGGATGGCGGCGGTGGCTTCGAGGCCGCTCATTTCGGGCATGTGGATGTCCATGAGCACAAGGTCCCACTGCTCATCTCGCACCTTTTCAAAGGCGATTCGACCGTTTTCGGCTTTGCCGATGGTCACGTCCTTGAACTCACTGCGCAGCGTGTCCTCGGTGACGATGATGTTGAAGGGATTGTCCTCGGCAATGAGGATGCGCATGGGGCCGATTTCCTCCATCACCGCCTCCGTACCGCCTTCTTCGACTTGGACCTCGGCCACCTTTGCGGGCAGGGCAAATGCAAAGGTGGATCCTTCATTTTCCACGCTGTCCACCCAGATGACGCCGCCTTGCAGCTCCACGATTTGCTTGGAAATGCTGAGTCCCAGGCCGGTTCCGCCAAACTTGCGCGTCTTGAGCGAGTCGCCTTGGTTGAAGCTCTCGAAGACTTTTTCCACCTTGTCTGCAGGGATGCCGATGCCGGTGTCCGTGACGCGAACCACGAAATACTGATCGTGAACCTCTTTGGGGGGGGCGCACCAGGCGGGCAGTGCTGGGAGCGGCTCGAGATTGGCGCGCAAGGTGACGCCACCCTGCAGGGTGAATTTCACGGCATTTCCGATCAGGTTGATGAGGACCTGATTCAGTCGGCTGCTGTCCCCGTAA